>JBGCFK010000343.1:0-42233 GCA_045106875.1 Paracoccaceae bacterium
CTGTCCGCGCCGTCGCCGCCAAAAAGCGAACTTGCGAGCGCGCCGACGACCAGCACGTCATCGTTTGCTCCGCCATAAAGCAGGAAATTTATGTCCACGCCTGAGTCGACGATCAGCACGTCATTGCCCACGCCGAAGGCGCCCGTGATGGTGTTGACGATCTCGCCGGGCTCTTCGCCGATGATCTGGGTGATGCCGAAGGATTCTACCGCATAGCCGGGCCGGGGCGGCTCGCCTTCATTGGTGGCCGGGAAGCCGATGGTGAAGACTTCGCGAATGGCGGGCGTGTTGCCGTCCGAGTCGATGTCCGTCTCGGGGATGCTGGGATCCTCGTCGGTTGGTCCGGGCAGGTTTCTGGACGCGGCGTCGTCTCCGACATTGAGCCGCCATGTGCCTGTGCCTGCGTCGACGAGCGTTGCAAGCTCGGCATCGTCGACTTCGACATCGGGGCTCGAGGACCCGTGCGGTCCCTCGCAAGGCGCGAAGTTGAACTGAGCAAGGACCGCATCGGCGAGAACCTTGCTGATCGTGACTGAGAACGGCCCGAAGCCGACCCGCAGCGATGCCTTGACGAAGGCCTCGATGGCGCCCTCTATATCCCCAAAGATGCAGGGCAGGGGCAGATCACCCAGATGGCTACGACCCTGCGCGTCCTGACCGCCCAGATTGATGCCGAGGGTACCCGTGATCCCGCCGGAGATCCCGGCCCGAACCAGAACGGCGTCCAGTGCCAGCCCGGCCTCCAAGGTTAGCTGGGTCTCGGCAATTGGGTCGAAGCCGCCTTCGCCGTCCGGGTCTGCGCCGATGAAGAAGCCGTCGAGGAAGCTGGGGTTCTCGGCAAAGATACCCTTGGTCGAATAGCCGACATTGATGTCGACTCCGGCCGTGAAGCCGCCGCCTATGGTGACGACCAGCGGGCCGAAGACGCGGAATGCGATCTCCTTGCTGACCTCGAACTCCAGCCCGGGTACGCCGTACTGGATCAGCGAAATTCCTTCTTCGGCGACGGACACACCGTTCAGCAGCAATTGTGCAAGCAGTTGTGGGCCCTCGGTCAGGAACGGCAGTTCCAATCCTTCCAGATCCGCGACATCGGCAAAGCCACTGTCGATTCCCTCCAGCGCGTCGAGGATTGCGTCACCCGGGCCGGGCAGATCGGGGAACAGTTCGTCGAACCCGATATCGCCGCCATCGATCAGGTTGCTCAGCGATTCGCCATCCAGCGACAGACTGCCAAGAACCAGCCCTTCGTCCGAGCCGAGATCCGACAAGGCGTCGATGAACTCAGCGATGTTCACGATGGTGACCAGGAAATCGAGTGCCGCATTGCCGTTCGACCAAAGCTCGACCAGATCCTGAAACGTGTTGATCTCGCTGAACTCCGAGATGACCGGGATCTTCTTGCCGAACAGTTCTCGAAGTTGCTTGAGTGGGAAGACGTCGACGATGCTCAGCAGCTCGCCCAGCACGCCGTCGAACAGGGATGCCAGCGCGTCCGAGCGGACGGATACCTGGTTGAGTGCGAAGGAGGGAGTGACGTCTGGCAGGCCGCCGCCCAGCAGGTCAGTCTCCTCGAGGTTAAGGCCGACAGCCAGCGCGGCGCGGATCTGTGGGAGCAACCCGATGCCGAACGATTCGGTCTCGACCACGATGTCCGCGTTCAGCCCGCCCGATACTGTGGCTGTTGCAGCCGCGCCTCCGCCTGTTCCGATCACGCCCGGGTCAATGTCCAGCGCAATCTGAAGGGTCAATTCATCAATGACGGCAGGGTCCGTTTCGACAGTAACGCCCAGCAGGCCCAGTTGGGCGCCACCTGAGAAATCAAAATCACCGATCAGTGCCAGCGTAAATTCCGGATCGACGCCGTCAGTGAAACTCAAGGCTGTTAGTGGATCGCTTGCAGCGTCCGAAACGTCAAACGCCAGTTCGAAGGCGAAGCCTGCTGTTGCATCGATATCGACGGAGCTTTCAATATCCAGGCCGAGGCCCGGGAATCCAAGATCCACCGACCCGGCCAGATCGACCAAGTTGGCAGTGAGAGTGTCTCCAAGAGTTATCGCAACCTCGTCAGCCTCGGACCCGGTGGCGGCCGACAGAAAACCGAGCCCGGCCGAGTTCAGCGCATCACGCAGCGCAGTCGCGCGGGCCTCATGATCGTTGGGGTCAATAAGGCTCAGGTCGACCGCGTTCACAGCGGCGAGGATCGCATCGCGTGTTGCTTGAAGCTGGGTGATGATGTCGCCCATCACGCCGTCCGCGCCTGAAACGGCAGGCAGCAAGTCCAATGGAACGTCATTCTGAAGTGTTGCGATCAGGTCGTCGAAAAATGACTCGATTGAAGTTGAGAGCGCGTCCTGTTCCATTGTCTGTTCCCCCTGCCGCAAACGCGGCGAACATAAATACAATCCTGCCGTCCAGGCACACGGACGTTCTGTGACAAATGATACTTTTCAAAAGGCCGGTGCGCGGGCTTGGTGCGCGCTATCACCGCAGGGAGAATCGTCCCACAGTTGCCATCCGCTGTCCAGCCAAAGCCAATCTGGACCGAACATCGCGGCGGAGCACTGGCCTTTGTGGTGCAGCAGACCTATGATTTGACACAACAAAACAGGCCGCATCAGGAACAAGAGGCGATAGATGTCAGATATTGCAGCGAAGTTGAAAGCGGCCCGTGTGGCGCCGGTCGTTAGAACTTCGACCGAATCTGCTGCGCGCCGTGGTGTGGCCTTGCTGGCAGAGGAAGGTTTCGACTTGTTCGAAATCACGCTGACGACACCGGGGGCGATGGCGATCATTGCAGATCTGGCGCGCGATCCTGCACTGACGATCGGTGTGGGCACTGTTCTGAATGTCGATCAGGGGCGGACTGCCATAGATGCCGGTGCGTCCTTCGTGGTGTCACCCGCGTTCATTCCGGGATTGGCCGAGGCTGGAGCTGCCGCGGGCACGCCTGTTGCGTTGGGTGCCGCCACGCCCACAGAGGCTTTGCGGGCACACGAGGCCGGGGCGGCCTTTGTCAAAGTCTTTCCGGCGGCCCAGTTGGGCGGGCCTGGCTTCGTCAAGGCGCTTAAGTCGGTTTATCCAACGATCGAGATCATGCCCACTGGCGGGATCGAATCGGGGGACCTGCACGCCTATTTTGCGGCTGGGGCAGTCTGCGTCGGCATGGGTGGAAAGCTTGTGGCTGATGCCGCGTTGCAAACCGGCGATGACGGCGCAATCCGGTCGGCTGCTCGTGCGGTGCGAGACGTATTGTCTGAGCTGGCATGAGCGATATCCTTTGCCTTGGCGAGCCATTGGTCGAGTTCGTTCGCCTCGAAAATGGTAACTACCGACGCGGGATCGGCGGCGATACGTCGAACGCTGCTATTGCCGCCGCCCGTCAAGGGGCTTCGGTGGGCTATCTGACTGCGCTGGGAGCGGACCGGTTCGGTGATGCAATCGTCGAGTTCTGGGCTCGGGAGGGCGTGGACGCAACCAATGTGGAGCGCAGTGCGGCTGCGCCTACTGGCATCTACTTTGTCGACCCGGACCCGGAGGGACGGTTTTTCACTTACTACCGCGCGGGATCTGCAGCGTCGCTAATGTCTGCGAAGAACCTGCCTTTGGATGCAATCCGGGCCGCGCGGTGTTTGCATCTGAGCGGGATCACGCTTGCAGTGTCATCGGAGCTGCGCCTCACCGGTCTGGCGGCAATGCGCGCGGCGCATGAGGCGGGGGTAGAGGTCTCGCTCGACACCAATTTGCGGTTGAAGCTGTGGGATATCGAAACCGCGCGAGCGACCACTGAAGATGCGATGGCGCTTGCGACCGTTGCGGTCACAAGTATTGACGACAGTGCGCATTTGACTGGTCTGGCTGTCCCGTCCGAGATCGCTGCGTTCTATCATGGCCTTGGACCGAAGATCGTGTTGGTCACGATGGGAGCAGAGGGATGCCATCTCTCCGTCGAAGGTCATGCAACGCTCATCTCGCCGATCAAGGCGCAACCAATTGACTCGACCGGGGCAGGGGACAGCTTCGCTGGTTCATTCCTTGCCTGGTGGCTGGAGACGGGAGATCCTGTGCTGGCGGGACAACGGGCAGCGCGGGTCGCTGCTGGAACAGTCTCGGGATTGGGCGCTGTAGACCCAATCCCGATGCGCACCGCTGTCTTGGGCGCCGAATAGCCTGAAGGCCTGAGGTCCGTCAGAGATCAAGGCTCTCCGGTGCGACGCCGTCCATGTCGATGTCAAACAACAGCGTATCGTCTGCGATCAGGTCCCCGTTTTCATCCAGCGTGACCTCCAGCAGGGCAGTCGTGGTCTGGCCAGCAAAGATCCCCAGACCCGCAACTGACGCGATGTCGAGATCATAGCCTAGCGGCGTTTCATCGAAATCTGCGGCAGTGAAGTCGAAGCTGTCGAGCTCGGTTCCGGTTTCGTCGAGAAAGCGCAGGGTCGCGTCCAGAATGGTGTCCCGCGCAAATGGCGCTCGGCCCAGTGAATTCGCCAACGCCTCCGGATCCAGCACGATCTCTGCCCCCCCGGTATTGTCCATCGGCTCGAGAAATTCCGTACTGACATCCGAGCCGACCCCGATCGCGTGCACCGACGCTTGCGCGCGCAGGTCAGCCGAAAACAGCGAGATGAAGAATGGCGGCTGGCTTCCTGGCGGAGTCGGGTCACCATCGGACAGGAAATAGACCTGATTGTTGGCATTGCCGAACGCCGCCTCCAGATCCAGCACGGATTGGGTGGTCGCACCGATGGCAGCCAGATAATTGGTCTCGCCGCCCGGCGTCAGCGCATCCAGAACCGCATCGATACCTGCCTGATCCAACGGCGCATTGCCCCCCCCACCAAGCGTGACTGCCTCGAATAGACCGTCTTGCGGCCCCTGCGGATCAGAGAACGGAATGATCGAAATGGTTACGGCGTCGTCCGGAATGCCGATCTCCAGAATGTCTGCGGTCAGGGCCTTCAACGCCTCTACTTCGGCCTCCAGCACGGTCTTTCCGGTTGCAAAACTGTCCAGCGCGCCGGTGGAGCTCGACACGTCGATCACAAAGACAAAGTTGTACTGTTCGGTTGCGATATCGCCGAAATCGACCGAGATCGAGAAGTCCTGCGAGGGGCCACATAATTCCTGCGGTGTGTCGAACGAGACCGTATAAGCGTCGCCGCTTGGCAGGACGGACAGCTGGCTGGTGCGCAGGGGCGGTGGGCAGACGCCTTCGCCAATCACTGTCACTGACACTGTGGCCGTATCGAACAGCGAGCCGTCGGAGATCTGGTATTCGAACGTGACTGTCGCTGTCTGACCATCCACCAAGCCCACGAAGTCAGCGCCGGTTTCGAAGATCACCTGGCCCGCCTCGTCGATGCTTACGGAGCCATTCAGCGGCCCCGACAACAGCTCCAGTGTCAGATCATCGCCATCCGGGTCGGAATCGTTTACCAACAGATCGAGCACAGTGGTTGAAGTCTCGGCCACCGTGAACGCATCATCCTCGGCTATGGGAGGTGCGTTCTGAGCTTGTGGCTTTTCACAGAAAGTCAGCGCGTCGATCCGGGCAAACTCCCAGGCGTCGCGAGTGCCGCGCAGTTCGATCTCGTCGCCCTGCGACAGCAGGATGTCCTCGATCTTGGTGTTCGAGATCGACGACCAGTCCCCGCCATTGCCGTTGTTGTTTGCAGTGAGGTCTATCGTGTGCAGCAGATTGCCGTTCACCCACACTTCTATGCTGCCCTCGCCGTCACATTCGTCGATATAGGCAAGGTCCAGATCGTAGAGGCCCGTTTGTCCCCCGAAGGTAACAGAGGCGGTTCCCGTATCCTGACGCAGTCGGATCACTTCGCCACCCGAGGCAGCGTGCACATCGTCGACCTTGTAGCCGCGCAGCGCCATGTCCTCGGCTTCGATGGTCAACTTGCCATCAACGTCGAATTCCCACTTCAGGCCAGCCGAAAGGTCGCGATAGTCGATCCAGTTGCTACAGACATTGCCCTTGCCGGCAACTGTCAGCTCTGCGCCTGCGGGTGGCACATTTCCGACGAACGCATAGAAGTCGTCCAGATCTGTGTCAGCCGTACAGGCAACCTCGATTTCGACCATGTAATAGCAATTCCCGTGCTGGTCATGCAGCACGTAGTATTCCTCGGCATAGATTTTCTGATCGTCATGCAGGAGTTCGCCGTCAACTTCGATATCCGCGATCTGCCAGGACCGGTCATCGCCAAGTTCGTTGCGGTATGCGTCGCCTGAAAGGCTGCCATCATTGTCGGTCACCGAGATGCACGCGGTCGCGCTGCCGGGCATGGAGAAACTGTCGCCGCAGCCAAGCTCGGTATCCGAGCCGTTCAGAACGTCTGCTCCGGTCAGGGCGGTGAACTCGTAGGTCTGGACGGTGTCGGATGGCGGGCAATAGGTCATGTTAACTCCTCAAACGCGAACCGGTGCCGCATAGTCCAGAGATGTTAAATTGCTGAAAACGGGTCGGGCGTTGCTGCCCGGCCCACGCGCGTGCGGCTTACTCGACGACGCTTACCGACGAGGCCACCTGGATGGTTTGCGCCGGGGGGAACAGGCAGTGCATCATCATTGTTCCATTGCCGCTGAACTCGATGGTGTTCGCGACGATCTGCGTGCAGTTGGTGAACCCGGTGCTGTTGTTCCCGCTGTAGTCCAGATGTGCCGAGGGCGTGTAGACGGCACCGTTGAAAGCCGTGCCGGCGGTTCCGCTGATCTGGTGACTGGCCGAAGTCGCATCACGGCTGCCGAAGAACAGGATGCCAGCATATGTGCCTGTGGTGGGTGCAGTTGCGATGACTGCTGCGGTGCCGTTGAAACGGATCTCGACATCATCGGCCATGTAGAACACGACGCCGGTTCCAGTGACGCTGGCATTGGCATTGATGCGGAAATCCCCGCCTTCGATCAGATAGATGCCCGGGTCCAGATTCACCGTGCCGCTCAGGTTCAAACCGTTGCAGAAACGCATGGAGGGCATACCGCTTGCATGCGGTTCGACCGGCGTGACCGAGGTTGTCTGGTTGTTCTGGCCAACGTTCGAATCTTGGCACGCTCCGGTTGATGCCGGCTCTGGCACACCCGCAAACGGGTCGGCTACCGGTGCACGGTTCTGGCGCAGCTCCGGGCAGGTCACGATCAGGCCGCCCGTGGTTGTCGCACTGCCCGTGGTCTGTACGCATCCGGCGATCGTAGCACCTCCATGGCCGGACATATCGAAGGCCACGCCCGTTGCGTTCGAGATAAAGTCGCATTGGATCAGATTGATGTTTGACGATCCGGTGATGGTAATCGCGCCTTGCACATCAGGAGAAAGCGCCAGAATGCAACCCTGACCGCCAGACAAGGCCGTCGCCACCGCCCGCGCGGACAGGTCCAGAGGGGCCGCTTCGTAGATGGCCGAGAACATGCGCGGAACGGTCTGGGTCACAACAATCTCGATTGCATTTCCGTCCTCGACATAGGCGCCGGAGAGAGGAGGCTGGTTCACTGTAACCGAAGTTTGGTTCATGTTCACATCGGACTCGCCGACGATGTAATCGGCCATGCCCTGAAGCGCTGCTTCCTGATCACCCTGATTGGCGCGCAACGCGGTGCCATGCGCTGCGACATCTGCGGCGTTCTGAAGCTTGCGGGCGGTCAGGTACCAGTATCCGGTTTCGGCCCCAAGCCCCATGCCGCCAATCATGACCGGACTGAGGATCGCGACCACGGCAGCTACCCCGCCAACAGTACTTCGGCGAAATTTGGCGGCGTTGGCGATCAACCGCGATTTACGCGCCTTCGCGCTTGATCTGAACCTACTCAACACGCTGCTCACCTCTTGGTTTGTCAAAATGCAGCGTAAGTTTTCGCAGATACCTCCTAATTCTGGATGTAAATGTAATGTAAATCGGCAGTTAAATTTTCGTAGATTTTGCGGGAATATGCTTCGAACTTAGTTTGTACTCTCGGTGATTTTTCCTCTGCGCCATGCGAACGCGATTGGCAGTGCCGACACCGCGAACCCCGCGATTGTCAACCCGATCTGGTCCAGTCCCAGAACGCCTCCGATGGGGGCCGCGACCATCACGCCGCCTGCCAGCAGCATCAGACGCATGATCGCCGACAGGCCGCCGGATCCAAGCGAGCCCACGAAACTGACAAAGCCCTGCATGGCGGCCGAGATGAACCAGACGCCGATCATGGCGCAGGCAAGAACAAGCATGACCTCGCCTGCGGGCGCCTCGCCGATCAAAGCCGGGTTGAGCACAAAGAAGAACGGTGCGACATAGATGATACCACCGAGACGCATCGCCTCCAGCCCCGTCTGCATGGCATTTGCGCCCGCCATGGTGGCCGCCGCGAACGCGCCCAGTGCGACGGGCGGGGTGATGTAGCTGACCATGCCCCAGTAGAGAATGAACAGATGCACCGCCAACTCGTTCAGCCCCGCCTGCACCAGCGCAGGCGCAAGCACCACGGCAAGGAAGATGTAGCATGCCGGGACTGTCATCCCCATCCCGAAGATGAACGAGGTCAGCGCACCCATGATCAGCAGCATGGCGACTGAGTCCCCCGCCAGATGGATCAGCTCGGTCGCAAGCGGCCCGGTCAGTCCCGTCGCCTGGAGGGCGCCCACGATCATGCCAATGCCCAGCGGCACTGCCACCAGTACGGCCAAGGTGCGCCCCACCAACCCGATCATACTCAGGAAACTGTCCAGCGTGAACCGGTGCGATTTCATCACCTGATTGACCACCAGCAGGATGACGATGGCAATGAAGGGCGCTGTCGTCTCCCAGCGATAGGCGACCATCAGATAGATCAGCACGGCGAAGACCGAGATATAGATCCACCCGGATTTAAGTGTTGCAATCAGGCGGGGCAGCATCTCGGCTGGCATGCCCTTCAGGCCGCGGCGCGCCGAATACGCGTCGATCTGGGCGAACAGGCCAAAATAGTAGAGGATTGACGGCACGGCAGCTGCCAGCATGATCTCGACATATGGTCGGCTCAACCATGAGGCCATGACGAAGGCGGTTGCCCCCATGATGGGCGGCATCAGGACCCCGCCAGTGGAAGCGCACGCCTCGGTCGCGGCGGCATAGCGGGACGAGAATCCGGTCTTCTTCATGGCTGGGATCGACACCGCGCCAGTTGTCAGCACATTCGAGATCACCGACCCGGACATGGATCCCATGAAGCCGGAGGCAAAGATTGCGACCTTGGCGGCTCCGCCCCTGTACCGGCCGACAAGGGATAGCGCGAGATCGTTGAAGAACTGGCCTCCGCCGGTGAATTGCAGGATCGCGCCGAACAGGATGAAGCCAATCACGAGGTTTCCAAAGGCCCGCATGGGGATGCCGAAGGACGCCTCGGACGAGATCATGAAGAACGGGATCACATCGCGGAAGGGTTGCTGGAACCCGGAAAGCGGGTCGGGCACATGGCTGGCAAACGTGGGATAGAGCGAGAACACCAGCACGATCCCGAACAATACCAGTCCACCTGCGCGCCGGGTGCCCTCAAGAATCAGGGCATAGAGCGCAATGGATAGCCAGATCGCGTGTTCGGGCGCGGCGTACTCCCAGCCATTGTCGAGGCTTTCCGAGGAGGTCAGCATGAAGAACCCGGCGACACCGACTGTGATTGCTGCCAGCAGCCAGTCATACCAGGGCACGCGGGGTGCCTTGCTGCCGTCGATACGAAAACAGAGAAATGTCAGCGCCAGGAAGATGCCTGCGAGGATGTAGAGATACATGCCCTCCAGCATCGCGTACCCGCCAAGACGCAGGTTGAAGAGCTGGTTCACCGCCAGCGCGATTGCGGCCAGTGTGCCTGATATGATGGCCCACCGGGCAGGGCCGCTGAAGCGCGCGCGCTCGGCAGCCCGTTCGGCCTCGATTGCTTCGGCACCGCGATCGCGGCCGGTCTCTGCGGAGGGCGTCTCATTAGAAGACATTACGCCTCCTCCCCTGTTCTGTTTTGCCCGAGCGTGACCCATCAGGGCTCGCCGCGCAACCACAGGGGTGATGGCCTTGGGTGGTGGCTTCTAGAGCTTCAGCAGAATCTTTCCCGCATGACCACCTGCTTCCATGTAAGCGTGGGCCTGCGCCGCGTCCTCGAAATCGAAGATTTTGTGCGTGACAGTCTGTAGCTTGCCCTGCGGGAACAGTGGCCAGACCTGCGCGCGCAATTCGGAAGCCACTGCCGCCTTGAATTCGGGCGGGCGCGGGCGCAGGGTCGCCCCCGTCAGTTTGAGGCGTTTCAGCATTATCGGCATCAGGTTGACCTCGGTCTTTGCCCCAAGATCAAAGGCAAGAAAGATCACGCGAGCGTCCTGATTGCAGGTCTTGAAATTTCGTTGCACATATTCGCCGCCCATGAAATCCACGACGATATCTGCGCCGCCGGCCTCGCTGACGATCTCGACGAAATCTTCCTCACGATAGTTGATGACCCGCTCGGCTCCCATCTTTGCGGCCAGGCCGCGGGAGGCGTCCGAGCCCGCCGTGGTGAACACGCGCAGTCCCATCGCGGTGCCCAGTTGCACAGCGGTCGAGCCGATCCCGCCGCCACCGCCATGCACCAGCAGGGTCTGTCCGGCAGGCACATCATGCCCGTGCCAGACATTGGACCACACGGTGAAGAACGTCTCGCAGAGACCTGCCGCGTCGATCAGATCCACACCGTCCGGGATTGGCAGACATTGCGCGGCGGGCACGGCCACGTATTCGGCATATGAGCCACCATTGGTCAGCGCACAGAGATGGTCTCCGACAGCCCACCCGGTCACACCGTCGCCAAGGGCCACGATCTCACCAGACATTTCAAGCCCCATGTAGGGAGAGGCCCCCTTTGGCGGAGGATACCCTCCGGCGCGCTGCTTCAGGTCTGGTCCGTTCACACCCGCGGCGGCAACCCTGACCAGAAGCTGGCCCGGGCCGGGCTCTGGAATGGCAGTCGTGCCGACGCTCAATACGTCCGGCGCACCGCCCGCACCATGTTCGATCACCCGCATTTCGGCCATGCCTGTTCTCCTCTGCTGATGGTGTGGGTCTAAGGTGGCCGGCCGTGTCGTGCAATCCTGCTGATGTTGCATGCTTTCATACAGCGAAGGGCGTGTTATTGAACTACCAACAAGGAGTGGTTCATGGACGATATGCTGGCGCTTGCACAGGCGAACTTGACCTCGCCTATGGTGCTTTTCTTCGCGCTGGGCTTCGTGGCTGCCATGGCGCGCTCGGATCTCAGCTTTCCTGAAGCTGCGGCCAAGACGCTTTCGCTTTATTTGCTGTTTGCCATCGGCTTCAAGGGCGGCGCAGGCGTTGCCGAGCACGGTATAGACCTGACGCTGGGTTTGACGCTGTTTGCAGGCACGATCCTTTCGGCCATCATCCCGTTGATTGCGTTCTACGCGCTGCGGGTGATCTCGGGTCTGAGCCTTGTCGATGCGGCGGCCGTGGCAGCGCACTATGGGTCGATATCCATTGTAACCTTTGTCGCTGCAACATCGGCCCTGACGGACCGTGGCATCGCCTATGAAGGCTACATGGTTGCCGTCGCGGCGCTTATGGAGACCCCCGCAATTCTCGTGGCGCTCTGGCTTGCACGCTCGGCTATCGCCGAACGCCCCGGCAGCGGCCAGGACGGTGGCTTGATGCGCGAGATCATGTTGAACGGGTCGATCGTGATGCTGACCGGCGCGTTCATCATTGGCTGGATCACAGGTGCCGAGGGGTTGGACGAAGTGTCCGGCCTGATCATTGACCCGTTCAAGGGTGTCCTTTGTCTGTTCCTGCTGGATATGGGGCTGGTGGCAGGACGCGGCATGCGGACGGGCGCGCGCCATCTCTCTGCACCGGTGATCATGTTTGGGCTGCTGATGCCGCTGTTGGGCTCGGTGATGGGTGGGGTGACCGGAGCCATGATCGGCCTCAGCCCAGGCGGGATCGCGCTGCTCGCAACCCTTTCTGCTTCTGCGTCCTATATTGCTGTACCTGCGGCGATGCGTGTGGCCTTGCCGGAGGCGAACCCCTCCATCTACCTGACCCTGTCGCTGGGCGTCACCTTCCCGTTCAACCTGACTGTCGGAATCCCGCTATACATCGCGATGGCGCAAACCCTTGGGGGAAGCTGAGATCATGCAGACCTATGCCAAGAAACGTGTCGAGATCATTGTCGAGGCCCCGGCACTACGCCGTGTACTGGCATTCCTGGATGACAACGATGTGTCGGGCTATACGGTTGTACCGGCGTTGGCGGGCCGCGGTGACAGTGGCCGGTCCTGGTCGCGCGAGGGTCAGATCACTGACACGGACAGGATGGTGACTGTGGTGATGATAATCGATGCGTCCCGGCTGGAGCCGGTTTTCGATGCGCTCTATGGTTTGGTGAGCCGACAGATCGGCGTGATTTCGGTCAGCGATTGCGAAGTCGTCCGGGATGCCCGGTTCTAAGCTTGGCTTATGCGCCATCCCGGATCGACAACGCTTCCGCAGTGCGTCATAAACCAGCGCCGATGCGGAGAAGATCATGACCGACAATATCACTCTGCCCACCGAGGCGTTGCCCGGCTATCTTGTTGACCGCTACCATGGATGGACGCGTGGTCACTATGCCGAGAACAAGGCGTGGTTCGCGCGCCTGGCCGAAGCCGGGCAACATCCAAGGGCCATGGTCATTCAGTGCTGCGACAGTCGGGTGAATGCTGTGCAGATGTTTGGCGCGCAGCCGGGTGATCTGTTCGTGGTCCGTAACGTGGCAAACCTGATCCCGCCCTACAGCCCGGATCATCAGCACCACGGGACATCAGCGGCGGTCGAATATGCAGTCAATGTGTTGAAGGTCGCACATATTGTCGTGGTTGGGCACTCGAATTGCGGAGGGGTACATGCCTGCCATGACATGTGCTCGGGCAAGGCGCCGGAGCTTGAGGATGTTTCCAGCTTCGTCGGACGCTGGATGGATATCCTGCGGCCAGGCTATTTGCGGGTCATTGACCGGGTCGATGGTGAGGATGCGCAGAAAACCGCGCTGGAACATGAGGGTGTGCTGACTTCGTTGCGCAATCTGACGGGATTCCCGTTCGTTCAGAACGCGGTCGCCAAGGGTACGTTGACGCTGCATGGCACATGGCTGGATATTGGAACGGGCGAATTGCATGTGCACTCCGAAGAGCACGGCTTTCGCCCCCTTGCATTGGCTTAGTTTCAGACGACAGATGCGGGAGTTGCGCCTGTTGCCGCGACCAGTTCTGCGGGCGTGATCTCGAAGACGGCATCGGGCGCTCCGGCGGCCGCCCAGACCGTTTCAAACTGCATCAATGTCTTGTCGATCCAGATCTTCGGGGCCGTCAGGTGCCCGATTGGCGAGACGCCGCCGATGGCAAACCCTGTCCTTGCACGCACGTCATTTGCATCGGCGCGGGCCAGCGGTTCTCCGACAGCGGCAGAGGCCTTGTCCATGTCAACACGGTTTGCACCCGAGACGAGCAGCAAAACCAGATCCCCAGAATCCTCCCCTGTGAAGATCAGCGACTTGACGATGCGCGCGACCTCGCAGCCGCAGGCGTTGGCGGCATCTTCGGCTGTGCGGGTGCTCGCGCCCATGCGCTTGACCTCGATCGAAAGACCCAGATCAACAGCTGCCCGTTGAACGCGTTTGACGGATTTGCTCACGCGTTCAGAAGGAAGAGGATATAAACAGCCGCGCAGGCAATCATGGTGCCGACGAAGAAGATTGCGGCAGTGGCAAAAGTATAGCTTCCGACAGCGACCATACCCGCGACCGCGCCGACTGTCGCGATACCGCATGTGATCAGGATTCCGCCAGCCAAGCCGCCCAGCATTCTTCCGATGCCCTCTGCGATACCGCGCTTCATGTCTTCCGGATGACTGATTGCCCAGCCGAACACGATCAGAAGTACAACGATCAGCAAGAGGATCAGTGGATCGATCCCGTCGAAGATCCCGTCGAAAATACTGCTGTCTTTCAGTGGTTCCGGTTTGGGTTCCATGCCTAGCCAGTCGCGCCAGCCGGCAGCGGCGGGGCCTGCTGTCAGGCTGGTCGAAGCCGCTATGAAACCAAACCAGCCAATGCGCGAGGGCATATGTGTCAGAAGGCTCATCATGCGGACAAGCTAGCAACAAATCTGTATGTTCGGAAGTAGAGTCTGTTCAGCTGGCCATCGCTTTCGCAAATCGGTCAAACAGGTAAAAGCTGTCCTGCGGGCCCGGCGAGGCTTCGGGGTGGTACTGCACGCTGAACGCTTGTCCGTCCTCGGTGCGCAGTCCGCAATTGGTGCCATCGAACAGCGAAATATGGGTCTGCTTGACGCCCGCAGGCAGGCTGTCCGCGTCCACCATGAACCCGTGGTTCATCGATGTGATCTCGACTTTGCCGGTTTCCAGATCCTTCACCGGATGGTTCGCGCCGTGATGGCCCGTGGCCATCTTCGCCGTCTGCCCGCCTAGTGCCAGCGCCAGCATCTGGTGGCCAAGGCAGATGCCAAACAAAGGCTTGCCCGCAGCCATCACGCCCTGAATCATTGGCACGGCGTATTTCCCGGTCTCTGCCGGGTCACCCGGGCCGTTGGACAGGAAAATGCCGTCAGGCGCGTGCGCCAGAACCTCCTCAGCGGTCGCAGTCGCTGGCATGACGCGAACATCGCAGCCAGCCTCAGCCAGACAACGCAGGATCGTACGCTTGGCGCCAAAGTCGATGGCGACGACCTTGTGGCGTGCGCCCTCCTGCTTGGGGAACCCGTCTGGCCACGCCCAGCGCAATTCGTCCCATGTGTAGCTTTGCGCACAGGTAACGTCCTTGGCCATATCCGTGCCGTCAATCGACGGGAATCCTTGGGCCGCAGCGATCAGCGCATCCGTGTCGATGTTGCCATCCTGGGAGTGCCCGATCGCGCAGTGTGGCATGCCCTGATCACGGATCAGCCGGGTCAGACGGCGCGTGTCCACGCCCGAGATCCCGATGCGTCCATGCCCCGCCAACCAGTCCGACAGATGCGCGGTAGCACGCCAGTTTGCCGGATCGGTGACATCCCATTTGACCACCATGGCGCAGGCGACGGGATCAGCGGTCTCCTCGTCCTCCGCATTGGTGCCGGTATTGCCGATGTGAGGGAAGGTGAAGGTCACGATCTGGCCTGCATACGAGGGATCGGTCATGATCTCCTGATACCCGGTCATGGAGGTATTGAAGCAGAGCTCGCCCGCAACCACACCTGTGGCGCCAAAACCATGTCCCCAGATCAAAGTGCCGTCGGCCAGTGCGATACAAGCGGTGGGACGGGGTGTCTGCAGAAGTCTTGCGCCGGTGTCAGTTGAGGTCATGTTGTGTCCCGTCTCCTGCTCGTGTCTGGCTTCCGGCCGGACCGAGCCATAGATTCGCCATCGCCGTTGGCGCGAACGTATGCGGGCGGACCGGGATGGGTCAAGCTTGACACGAAATATAATTATACTAGCAAAATCAATTGCTTGAGAGATTTTCGACCTGTTGCGAGACCGAGTTGGCTCGTGTTAGGTTCCGCCGCCCGGCCGCCATTGTGCGGTGCAACGAACGGACGGACCATGCGTGATCGGATCACCGCCGCGTTGAAAGACGCCATGCGGGCCAAGGACCAGATGCGATTGTCGACCCTCCGGTTGATGTCGGCGGCGCTGAAGGATCAGGATATCGCCAAGCGATCGGAGGAGGGCGAGGACCAGCTTTCGGACGCCGAGATCGTCTCGCTGCTGTCCAAGATGTTGAAGCAGCGCGAAGAATCCGCCAAGGCATATGAGGAGGCCGGGCGCATGGAACTTGCCGAACAGGAACGCGCCGAGCAGCTCGTGATCCGCGAATTCCTGCCAAAACCTCTGTCAGAGCAGGAAGTCGAGGCCGCCGTGGCGGACGCGATCAAGACCACGGGCGCCAGCTCGATCCGCGACATGGGCAAAGTCATGGGCTTGTTGAAAGCGGCTCACACGGGACGGATGGATTTCGCCGCTGCCGGGTCCATGGTCAAATCGGCGCTTTGTTGACATGAGCGACGATCAGGAAGAAGCACAGCGGAAATATGCCCGCGCCAAGGAAATGGTTGCCCGCGGCAAACAGGCCATGGGCGAGGGCCACCGGCTGCTGCGGGAGTTATCAGGCAAGGTCCGTCACGCTCGGACGCGCGGACAGGTGAATCAGCAGATCTGGGAATGCGAGAAACTGAACGGTCGGCGCGCCGAATTCTTCAGTCAGGCAGGTCAGGATGCGTTTCTGGACGAGCGTGTTTTCGGCGGCAAACGAAACGGCGTCTTCGTCGAGATAGGCGGATATGACGGTCTGACGGGATCCAACTGCCTGTTTTTTGAATTGCTGCGCGGCTGGACTGGCCTGCTCATCGAACCTTCGCCCAAGTTTTTCGCCCGGGCGCAATCCTTTCGGCGTGCCACGTGCCTGCAACTGGCGGTGGCGGCCGAGGAGGGCGAGGCGGAGTTCCTGGAGGTTCAGGAAGGTTTCAGCCAGATGTCCGGGCTGACGGGATCCTATGACGAGAAGCTCCGCCAGCAGGTCGAATCCGATCCGCGCCACAAGGGCGAGCTGATCCGCGTCAAGACCAAGTCCTTGCCTGCGATCCTGGATCAGCACTTCTTGAAAGAGATCGACTTTGTGTCGCTGGACGTCGAAGGCGGCGAGATGGCTGTGTTGTCGAACTTTCCTTTTGACCGGTACAAGGTTCATGCCTGGACGGTCGAGAACAACACGGGCGGCACCGAGATCCCGGCTCTCATGCAGGAAAAGGGCTACGCCCGGATCGAAGCGCTGGGCGTTGACGACATTTACGTCAAGAAGTCCGACTGACCGGGTCAGTGACCAGACCAGACCCGATCAACAACGAGGGCTCCAACCCGGTGTTGGAACCCTCCGGACCTTTGGCATGACAGGTTGATTAACCTAGAACAGAAAGCTGTCATCCGTCAGGTCTATCGTGACGTCCGGGACATCGTGCCCGTCACTTTCGATGTAAGTGTCCACTACAGGATTGGTATCCTGGGCGGGCACCTTGCCAATCATGTTCCACGCCGACAATTGGGGGAATAGTGTATGAATATTGAACATGGAGCTCTCCTGATTTGTATTTTCGGTTTGTGGTGATTTTGGCAGATTTCAGCGTGGCGTGTTGAATCTATTGATTTCAGATTCCGCGATTCGGATTTCTATTCCGTCAAAGTTGTTGGTGAACTGAACTATAATTTGCTGACCCGGCACTTGTGTCCCGGTTTCGTTGTCCGTGCCGTAAGTGTTATGCTGCGGCAGGGGGAGAGATATGAATAAATTCTTAGCGCTGCTGTGTCTGGTTGTGGCTGTTCCGTTGAGTGCGCTCTCGGCGCCTTGGCCCGACTATCAGTCTGTCTATGTCAACGACTTTGCTGATGTGCTGGATGATGCGACCGAGGCGGACTTGACCGAACATCTGACTGCCATCCGAGACAACCACGGCGTCGAGATGACGGTTGTCACTATCAGCACCATAGACGACTTCGATGCGGCTGCTTCGTGGGAGGCATTTGCCACGCGGCTCTTCAACGGGTGGGGTATCGGAGATCCCGAACGCAATGACGGGGTGCTGTTCCTGTTTGCCATGACCGATCGGAACATGCGGCTCGAAGTCGGCTCGGGATTTCACGGCGATTGGGACAATGCGACAAAGGACATCATCGATTCGATCATGGTGCCCAACTTCAAGAACGGCGATGTGAATGGCGGGGTGACGGCTGGCGTGCGCACCATGATTGCCCGGATCAACACGAATATTGCAGAAGGCCGTGCCGCCACCGACACTCCATATGGCCAGCAGACCGTGTCGGGCACCTCTGATGACACCGCCATCACCGACGATTTCAATGACGAGCCCAAAAGCACGTTAAGCTGGATCTGGTACACTCTGATCCTGCCGGTGCTGGCTGGTGGCGCGTTCCTGGTCCGCCGCTTCATACGGATGCGACCGCGAGACTGTCAGGCGTGTGGAACGCGCATGCAGCTGCTCGACGAGGCTAGGGATGACGCCTATCTCGACGAAGGATCGCAACTGGAGGAGAGCATCAATTCCGTGGACTACGATGTGTGGTCCTGTCCCTCCTGCGGTCATGCTCATATCGAGCGCTGGCGCAATTGGCTCTCGCGCTATGGCGCATGCCGGGCCTGCAATTTCCGCTCGCTCGAGAGCGACACCCGCATCTTGCGTTCTGCCACGACCTCGTCCGAAGGGTTGAAGGAAATCACCTATAACTGTGTGCATTGCAACGAGACATGGATGGAGACGAAGCGCATTCCGCGTCGTTCGAACTCCTCGTCGTCTTCATCGTCTTCCTTCTCGGGAGGTTCGTCGTCCGGTGGCGGGTCGTCCGGCTCATGGTGAGGATTGCCCTGATCCACGCGGTGCGCGTTGCCATGGACCCGGTGGCAGAGGCATTCGCCCGGCTTTGGCCCGATGCCGAGGTGGTCAATCTGCTGGATGACAGCCTGTCCGTTGACCGTGCGCGCGATGGCGAGATCACGCCTGCCATGACGGATCGTTTCGTGGTGCTGGCGCGTCACACGCGCGTGACAGGGGCTGATGGTATCCTGTTTACTTGCTCGGCTTTTGGTCCTTGCATCGAGACTGCGGCCCGCGTGGTGGATATTCCCGTACTGAAACCCAATGAGGCGATGTTCCGTGAGGGTATGGCTGCCGGGTCGCGCATCGGATTGCTGGCCAGTTTCGCGCCATCGCTGCCGCCCATGGAGGAGGAATTCAGGACTTTGGCAGGCGATGTGCAACTGGTTAGCGCTTGCGCGCCCGATGCCATGACGGCTCTGGCGGCAGGCGATGGGCAGGAACATGACCGGCAGCTTGCAGATGTCGCTGTCACGCTCTCGCATTGCGATACCATCATGCTGGCCCAGTTCTCCACAGCGCGCGCGCGGGCAGCGGTGGCGGCGGTAACTGGCTTGCCCGTGCTCACGTCGCCGGATAGCGCCGTGGCTGCGATGAAGGCACGGCTGTCGGCATGAAGCGGTTCCAAATATACCTGACCCATTAGGTACTGGTTGTCGCATTCGGGCAAGGAGAGAGGCCGCGAACGGCCGATTCCGGGTTTTCCCGAAACAGTTTGCGCCGCTGAAATGCGTTGAAAAAATTCAATGTTAAACTTGCGTTAACCATAGGCGGAAATGCTTCGGATCTGTCTAATCGCTGCTGGAGGGTCTGCATGCGCCTTGTCTCAGCAATCGCTGCCTTGTTGATGACGGCTTCCTGTGCTCAGGATCCAAAGTTTGAAAGCATCAGGCTTAGCGCTCCGATCACGTCCGCCCAGATGGCAACATATGCGGACGGAGGGACTGGTCGGATCGAGGGCCAGGCCTTCCTGCGCCAGGATGGTGGAAGCGTTGTCACGTGCGCAGGATCCGAGGTGCTGCTGATGCCCGACGTTGCCTCGACGCGCGAGATCGTGAACCTTCTGAAAGAGGGCAGGGTTGCCAGCATGCGTGTGAACGGGCAACGGCCCTCCACGTTGTTCCCACGTGCCTTTCGCAAGAAATGGTGCGACAGCGACGGTGGATTTGCCTTTGATCAGCTCGCCAGTGGTTCCTGGATTCTGATGACGGATGTGCAATGGAAAGCAGGCGTGGATGTATATGGCGGTGTCATGATCGGCTATCTCAATGTGCCCGATGATGGGGTTGAGGAGGTCATCCTCTCGCGCTCACATCTGATCTGAGATTAGGAACTGGAATCTGTTTCGCGGCAACAAACACAACGGCTCTCGACAATCCGGATATTTGTCCGCACTCTGATTTCATGCTGAAGTTGAGCGCGCTGATTGCTGGACTGCTGTTGCTGGCTCCCGTTGCCGGGGCCGCACAGCTGGATGGCGAAGAGGTTGTGGACATCGAGCTTATCCTTGCTGTGGATGTCTCACGTTCGATGACCCCGCGCGAGCTCGAGATCCAGAGGCGCGGATATGCAGCGGCTCTGACCTCCGACGAAGTTGTTCGTGCGCTGACGAGTGGGCCGAACCAGCAGATTGCCCTGACCTATGTCGAATGGGCAGGGGTCCAACTGCAGCGGACAATCGTGGACTGGACCCTGATCCGCAGCCTGGATGATGCTGAGAAAGTCGCGAGGACGCTTACCATCCAACTTTCGAACAACCTGCGCCGCACGTCCATCTCCGCAGCTCTCGACCACACCGTCCGCCTGTTCGACGACAACGGCTTTCGTGGCCTGCGCAAGGTCATCGACATCTCGGGCGATGGGCCGAACAATATGGGCCGGGCCGTGACATCCGCCCGCGACGAGGCGCTGGCCCGCGGTGTAGTGATCAACGGTCTGCCGCTGATGACCCGCGAGGGCATGGGCATGATGTGGCATCTGGACGATCTGGATCTCTACTATGCCAATTGTGTGATCGGCGGGCCTGGAGCTTTCGTGATCCCTGTGCGCAGTTGGGCCGAGTTCGCGCCCGCGATCCAGCGCAAACTGGTGCTGGAACTGGTCTGGGAGCGCCCCAGATCGCTGCCGACGACGGTGCCCGAAGTGCTGCCCGCTCGGTTTCGCGGGCAGACCGCCCAAGGGTACGATTGCCTGATAGGCGAGAAGATCTGGGATGAGATCATGGGCAACTGGAACTGACGACTTGTTCATGAGGACCGGCTCGGCTAGGGAAAGCCCGCGCTCACAACGGGATACCCATGGCCAAGAAACACAAGAAAGCCCCCCGGCCCAAGGCCGTTACCCCACGCGGGTTCCGCGACTATTTCGGGGCGGAGGTCATGCGCCGCGATGCGATGCTGCGCGCGATCACCGGTGTCTATAACGCCTATGGGTTTGATCCGCTGGAAAGCTCTGGCGTCGAGACGGTCGAGGCGTTGGGGAAGTTTCTGCCTGATGTCGACCGTCCCAACGAGGGCGTGTTCGCGTGGCAGGACGAGGACGATGCGTGGATGGCGCTGCGCTATGATCTGACGGCGCCGTTGGCGCGGGTGTTTGCGCAGCACCGGCTGGATCTGCCCAATCCTTACCGGCGCTATGCGGTCGGGCCGGTCTGGCGCAATGAGAAACCTGGCCCCGGACGCTTTCGCCAGTTCTATCAATGTGACGCCGACACGGTCGGCACGCCCACCGTGGCCGCTGATGCCGAGATCTGCATGATGCTGGGCGATGCGCTGGAGGCCGCAGGGATTGCGCGTGGCGACTATGTGATCCGAGTGAACAACCGGAAGGTCTTGAATGGGATCATGGAGACAATCGGCGTTCTGAACCCTGAGGACGCGTCTGCCCGTTCGGTTGAACGCGGGATCGTGCTGCGCGCCATCGACAAGCTCGACCGTCTTGGCGAAGACGGAGTGCGCGCTCTGCTGGGCGAAGGCCGCAAGGATGAAAGTGGCGATTACACCAAGGGTGCGGGCCTGTCGGGAGAGCAGGCCGATCTTGTCATGGGCTTCGTCTCGGCGCGGCGTGACACGGCGGAAGCCACCTGCGCGCGGCTCCGCGAGCTGGTTGGTGGCTCGCCGATGGGAATCGAGGGTGTGAATGAGCTGGAGCAGATCGGTGCGTTGACCGAAGCGCAGTCCTACGAAGACCGCCTGCTGATCGATCCCTCGGTCGTGCGCGGTCTCGGGTATTACACCGGGCCGGTCTACGAGGCCGAGCTGACCTTCGAGATCACTGATGAAGATGGCCAAAGACGCCAGTTCGGCTCGGTCGCGGGCGGCGGGCGCTATGACGATCTGGTCAAGCGTTTCACCGGCGAGACTGTGCCTGCGACGGGTGTCTCGATTGGCGTTGACCGCTTGTTGGCGGCGCTTGCTGTCGGCCGGGTTGAGACCGCCGGACAGGGTCCGGTGGTAATTCTCGCCATGGATCGTGCCGAGATGGCAGCCTACCAGACCATGTGCGCCGAGCTGCGCAACGCTGGCCTCCGTGCCGAGGTCTTCATGGGTGGCGGCAACATGGCCAAGCAACTGAAATATGCCGACAAACGCGCAGCCCCTGTGGTGGTGATCGAGGGCGGCGATGAACGCGCGGCGGGCCAGGTGACGCTCAAGGATCTCGCACTCGGGTCGCGTCTGGCCGCCGAGATCGAGACAAATGAAGAATGGAAGGCCCAGCCTGCCCAGAAGACGGTGGCGCGCGATGATCTGGTCGCCGAGGTTCGGGCGATGATCGCCCGCGCGGAAAATCAGGCCTAGGTCATGCTGCGCCGCCCACGATCTGGCCCTGTTCAGGCCGCGCTGGAGACTGCGCTTGCCAAGTTGTCAGAAACCTTCACCGATAGCGGGTTTGCGACGATGGACGTCCCGCACCTCTTTCTTGGTGACACGTTGCTGGATCTCTATGGCGAGGATCTGAGGGCGCGCGCATTCCTGTTTCCGGACGCCGAGCGCGATAACGAGCTTTGTCTGCGTCCTGATTTCACAGTGCCCGTTGCCTTGGCGCACGGTGCGGCGGGATGGACCCACACGGCAGCATACAGTTATTCCGGGCCTGTGTTTCGCCGCCAGCCTCAGGGGCTGGGGCGCCCGACCGAGTACATGCAGGCAGGTGTCGAGCTGTTTGGCGAGACCGATACCATAGCCGCTGACGCGCGTGTGTTTGCGTTGCTGTACCGGGGGCTTTGTGCACTGGGAATGACCGGGATCGAGACTCATATTGGCGATCTTTCAATCCCTTTCGCGCTGCTCGATGTGCTGGACATGCCGGATCGACGCCGTGCTGCGCTGCGCCGTCATTTCTGGCGTCCGGCCCGTTTTCAGACGTTGATCGAGCGTGCCTGCAGGCCCGAGCCGCTCTCTACCACGCGTGCGCGCCTGCTGGCCGGTCCGGCTACTGCGTCATTTGGCGAAGCGCTTGGTCTTCGGGATGCTCAGGAAATCCTCGATCGGCTTTCGGATCTGGCGGACGAGGCCGTGGATGCGCCCATGCCGCGCGCAGATGCCGACCTGATCGGCGCAGTGCTGGCGCTTGAATGCCCCGCGACCGAAGCTCCGGCGCGGCTGCGTCAGCTTGTCGGACATTCCGGAATTAGCCCTGTGATCGAACGGCTGGAGGCCCGCCTTGATGCGTTTGCCGCCGAGGGGCTGGATCCGGCAGGAATGTTGTTCGATGCGAATTTCGGTCGGAACCTCGAATACTATGACGGGTTCGTTTTCGAGATGCGGGCTCTGGGAGCGGTTGAGCATCCGCCGCTGGCTGGCGGTGGACGCTATGATGCGCTGACCGCCAAGCTTGGTTCTGCAACCGAGATCCCGGCAATCGGCGGCATCATAAGGCCCGAATCCGTGCTGGAGGTCGCCCAATGAGCCGGCTGATCTTGGGCTTGCCCTCGAAGGGGCGCTTGCAGGCCGATACGATCGCGTGGTTTGCAGCGCGCGGCATCGACATAGCGCGCACTGGCGGGGACCGTGAATACGCCGCTGCCGCCACGGGCCTGGACGGTCTGGACGTCGTCATGCTGTCGGCAGGCGAGATCCCGCGCGAGCTGGCTGCCGGGCGCATTCATCTTGGTGTCACCGGTGAGGATCTGATCCAAGAACGCATTCCGGACCATTCGCAAACCGTTCGACTGCTTGCACATCTTGGCTTTGGCCATGCCGATCTGATCGTTGCTGTCCCGGACTTCTGGGTCGATGTCGAAAGCATGCATGATCTGGACGAGGTTGCGCACGAGATCCGCGCCCGTCATGGCCAGCCGCTGCGCGTTGCCACCAAATACCACAATCTTGTCCGTGCGTTTTTCCGCCGGCACGGGGTGGCGGACTATCGGCTGGTCGACAGTCAGGGCGCGACCGAGGCAGCGCCCAAGAACCTTGCTGCCGAGGTGATCGCCGATATCACCTCCAGTGGCGAGACGCTACGCGCCAACCATCTCCGCCAGCTGGATGACGGCCTGATCCTGCAAAGTCAGGCCGTGCTGGTTGCCAGCGCACCGGCTCCATGGTGTGCTCAGACTCAGGGCGTGCTTGCCGAACTGGAAGTGCGTCTCGCGCCTTAGAGCGTTTTCCGAGTTCCTGAAATCGGGAATAGTGTGCGACACCATGGGTTCTCGGGCCACTTCCGGTGCACCTGATCCTGGTTGATCCGCAAACGCTCTAGTCAGGTGTCTGTACTGCGATATCCCACGCATTTCCGCTGTTTCCCAACGCATAGCCCTTGTCATAGAGCGCGCGCATGTAGACCGGGTCGAAGGGCTCGTCCTCAACGCCCCGGAAATCCTCCGGTACGGATGTCAGGCGCAGCCCCCAGCCGTCGCGTTCGGCCTGCGCGCGGATAACCTCGACATCAGCGACGCCTGCGGCTTTCAACAGGGTCGAGATCGACCGCCGAGCGATGGCAGCAAGTTCGGGCGCGACCTCGGCAAATTCGGGCGCCAGCTTGGAATTTCGGATCACCCATATCGTCCCCAAGCGCATGCCCGTGATGTTGTCGTCGGCCTGCTCGGACAACTTCAGGTCCGACGGGTAGAGGAACAGCTGCCTCGAGACCCCGCCATCCGCGTGCATCTCGCTATAGGCTCGTCCATTGTGCACCACCTGGAACTCCACTGGAGGAAACGCGACCGGGATGGATGCGGACGCCACAAGCACGTCACGGATCAGATTGCGCGCGTCTGGATTGCCCGACGAAGCAATGGCCCCGATATCCCATGTCACGGGACGCTGGCTGTCGAGATTGGTCGTTCCGATCCATAACCTGCGGCCCTTCGCGTGTTCGGCAGCGATCTCGGCAATGAACTTGGGCGTGAGCGCACGCTCGACGATGGCGCGCAGCTTCGCGGGGTTCGACACCCCGAGAGATTTGCCACGCAGCGCATCCAATATTGTCAGATCCAGTACATCGTCCGTTTTGATGTTGGTATAGGACAGCTCGACCTCGCGATCGTACTGGGATCCGAGGAACGCATATGGAGCGATCAGGGCGCCGGTGGATATCCCGGTCACCAGACCGAATTCCGGTCGGCCACCCTTATCAGTCCACGCGTTCAGGATGCCGGCGCCAAACGCACCATCCGTGCCGCCGCCTGACAGAACGAGCACGTCGAACCGCCCGCCATTTGGCAGGGCGCCCTCTTTTATGGCGCGCGCTGCGATCTGTTCGCGGATCTGACGGATTTGCAACTCGATATCTTCAGGCGATCTGTCACCCCAGATGCGGATGCCGGTGTAGCCGGGGACCTGCGCGGACTGGTAGAGATCCTCGGGCGCCGAAGGTAGAAACCTTTGTCCCGTGCAACCGGAAAGCACCCCAAGCACCGCAATGGTGGCGATAACCTGCCGTATCATTGTTCTGATTCCTTTCGACGCCGACGCATGGCGGCCTTGATTTCGTGCATGTGGAACGCACCGATACGACTGCCGATAACGCTGTATGATACTGCGCCAAGCGGCACGACCAAAAGCACAATCAGAGGTTCGGTGCCGGGGAAAACCTGCTTACACAGATGTGCGGTCCCCAAGACTACGGCACCCATGGCCAGGGACGCCAGCAGAATGCGCGGCAATCGGTGTGCCAGACGGGTATCCAGAGCAAGCGTCGGATCCAGCCGCTGCACGCCGCGCCACAGCAGAACCAGGTTCGCAAGCCCGGCGAGCGTAGTGCCCCACGCAGCCGCCATGAAACCGATCACAGGGGCCAACCCGATTGCGACGACCACGTTCACAACCATGGAGACGAGGGCAAAGTTCAACGGGGTCCGCGTATTTTCTCGCGCAAAGAAGGCCGGTTGCAGTACCTTTTGCAGCACAAATGTTGGAAGCCCGATGGCGTAGACTGCCAGGGCCATCGCGGTGGCTCGGCTGTCCTCTGCCGTGAAAGCGCCGCGCTCGAACAGGGCCGTCGTGATAAGCTCCGGTATGACAACCAGGGCCACGGCGCAGGGCAGGGTGAGGATCAGACTGAACTCGCCCGCGCGGTTCATGGCATCGGCTGTGCCAGCCGTGTCACCTGCCCGAAAGCGGCGCGACAACTCAGGCAAAAGGACCACGCCTATCGCGACCCCGACCACGCCGAGTGGCAATTGGTAAATGCGGTCTGCCATCCAGAGCCAGGCCACGGCTCCCTCGAAATAGCTGGCGACCTGCGTGCCCACGAGAAGGTTGATCTGCATGACCCCGCCCGCGAGCGCTGCCGGAATGCCCACGACAATCAGCCTGCGCACATCCGGGGTGAGACGTGGGCGACGGGGCAAGAGGCCCATGCCAAGCTTGCGCGCCGCCCACCAGACCAGTGCCAGTTGCGCAAGCCCTGCCGCTGCAATCGCCCAGGGTAGAACTACACCCGGATCCGATCCGGTGGCCCAGACGAGACCCAGCGCTGCGACCCAAATGATGTTCAGAAGAACCGGTGCAGCCGCAGCAGCGGCGAAGCGGTCAAATGCGTTCAGGACTCCAGAGAACAGGGCCGCCAGCGAGATGAACAGGATGTAGGGAAAGAGAATCCGCGAGAACGTCACGGCCAGGTCGAACTTCTCGCCCTCGAAGCCGCTGGCCAGAGCAAAGACGAGCCAGGGCATGGCGGCCTGAGCGACAAGCGTGAGCATGATCAACGCGGCAACCAGTGCCGAGAGCGCCTCGGTTCCGAAGATCCGCGCGACGTCCTTGCCTTCGCCTTCCAGCTTTTTTGCAAAGATCGGGATGAAGGCCATGTTGAACGCGCCCTCGGCGAAGAAACGGCGGAACATGTTGGGCAGGCGAAAGGCGACAAAGAACGCCTCTGCGAGCGGGCCCGTGCCGATCACTGCTGCCATGGCGATGTCGCGCACGAAGCCCATGATGCGGCTGGCCATTGTCCAGCTGCCGACGGTTGCAAAGCTGCCGAGAAGTCTGCTCATGGTCCGTCATGCCAAGCGGGCTTCGCCTGCGCAAGCGCTTGCTCAGATGACATCGCATCAGCCCCCCTGCCCCCGTTCCGGGGGGGCGCCAACGGCAGGATCATTGCCCCGCCTTCACCGCGGCACGTTCCACGGCGTTGGTCAGTCGCCGGTCTATCTGGTCAAGTTTCGTCTTCGACCGGATCTTGTGGCCAAAGAGGTCCTTCACATAAAAGACATCCACCACATGCTCGCCATACGTCGCAATGATCGCAGACACGAGATTGACGTTCAGCGCCGCCAGCGTTCGGGTCAATTCATGCAACAGCCCCAGCTGATCACGTGCATTGACCTCGATCACCGTGAACAGCTCTGACGCTTCGTTGTCAAAGACGATTCTGGTAGGTACCGTGAACTGGGTCTCACGCGGCCGCACGTGACGGCGTTCCTCGATTTCCTCCCGCGCTATGAATTCGCCCTTGAGGGTTTTCTCGATGGTCTTGCGCAGACGGGGCAGGCGACTTTGGTCAAAGGCACGAGCGTCCTGGTCCTGCAGCCAGAAGACCGAGGTCGCCATGCCGTCATTCGTCGTATACGAGCGCGCATCCACCACGCTGGCTCCGGCAATCGCAAAGGCTCCTGCCATACGCGCAAAGATGCCCGGATGATCGCCCATGTAAAGACAGGCCTTGGTCGCATCCCGGGTATCGTCTGGCAGGAAGCGGCTGGCCATCGGCGCATCACCGATATCTTCTGCCAGTTCCGCGAAGATCCGGTGGGTCGCTGTGTCCAGTCCAAGCCAGTAGTGGGCATAGTGGCGTGAGAGCTCGCCCTGACGGATGTCCTGCGCCCAGCCTTCCAGTTCGCCGTCCATTGCCTTGCGCGCCATATCAACGCGGTGCTGCCGTGTGGATTGATCCACGCCGCCTGTCAGGACATTGCGCGTGTCCCAGTAGAGGTTCCGCAGGAGCTGTGCCTTCCAGTTGTTCCAGACACCCGGACCAACACCGCGGATGTCGCACACAGTCAGCACCAGCAGATAACGCAGGCGTTGCGGGCTTTGCACCTGATAGGCAAAATCCTCGATCGTGCGCGGGTCCGAGATATCCCGTTTTTGTGCTACGTCCGACATCACCAGATGATGGCGCACCAACCACACCACGGTTTCCGTTTCGGCTTCGTCAAGGCCCAGCCGAGGGCACACGGAGGCTGCGATTTCAGCACCGTATTCCGAGTGGTCGCGCTCATCGCCCTTGCCGATGTCATGGCACAGCAGTGCTGTATAAAGGATGCGGCGGTTTATGCTGCCCTTCAGGATCTCGGTCGCAACGGGATGCCGGTCTTCGGCTTCGAGGCGTTCAATCTGGTTGAGAACGCCGATCGTGCGGATTGTGTGCTCGTCCACCGTGTAGTGGTGGTACATGTTGAACTGCATCATCGCGACAATGCGGCCGAACTCTGGCACGAAACGGCCCAGCACTTCGGTCTCGTTCATGGTGCGCAGCAGCCACTCCGAATGGACCGGATCGCAAAGCATGTCCAGGAACAACGAGGTTGCAATCGGGTTGCTACGCATATTGTCGTCGATGAGGTCAAGATGCTGGGTCACCAATCGCAACGCTGCCGGATGCGTCAGGGCGTCCATGCGGGCCGCTTCATGGAAAAACCTGAGAATGTTGATCGGGTCATCCTTGAAGACATCATCATCGCGCGTCGTCAACCGACCGTCCCGCACCACGAAAGGCTCGTCATCCCCGGACGGCTCCGACCGGAAGCTGAGTGCGCGCAGAAGATATGAAATCGTCGGCTGCGTCTTCGTGTGCTGAGCCTCCAGAGCGGCGGAGAAAATTCGCGTCAGGTCGCCTACCGCCTTTGCATGGCGAAAATAGGTGTGCATGAAGTGCTCGACGCCCATGCGGCCGCCCTCGTCCTCGAACCCCATACGTGCCGCTATCTCGACCTGCCGGTCAAAGGTCAGCTGTTCCTGTGCGCGCTCTGCCAGATCATGCAGATGACAGCGTACAGCCCAGATAAACTTGGCTGCATCCGCAAACCGCTGCACTTCGTCCTGATCGTAGACGCCCATTTCAACCAGGTCCCAGGCAGTGCCCGAGTGATAGAGGTATTTTGAAATCCAGTGCAGTGTCTGAAGGTCCCTCAACCCACCTTTGGATTCCTTCAGGTTGGGTTCCAGCAGATAGCGCGAGCCGCCATGGCGCTTGTGGCGTTCATCGCGTTCGGCCATCTTGGCTTCGACAAACTCGGAGCCGGTCTTGTCGAACAGGTCCCGCCAAAGCCGCGTATCCAACTGTGCAAACGGCTCCGGATCTCCGGCAATGAAGCGCTTTTCAAGCAGGGCCGTGCGAATGGTGAAGTCCTCACGCGCAAGGCGCAGGCAGTCATCGACGGACCGTGTGGACTGGCCAACTTTCAACTTCATGTCCCACAGCATGTAGAGCATGCTTTCAATGACACTCTCGGACCATGCCGTCTGCTTGTAGGGGGTCAGGAACAACAGATCGACATCCGAGAACGGGGCCATCTCGCCGCGTCCGTACCCGCCCACGGCCACCACCGATAGCTGCTGGCCCTTGGTCCGGACAGGCTGTGGGTGCAGGTGTTCCGTCGCCAGATATGTCAGCGCCGCGATGACACAATCGGTAAGGTGAGCGTAGCCGCGCGCGGCCCGAAGGCCGGCATGTGGCTTTTCCAGCAATGCCTGCTGGACATGCGTTTGACCCATCTGAAGTGTGTCGATCAACAGCTGCAATACGTCAGCACGCAGCTGGTCGCTATCGGATGCAACCTCGGCGAGTTGATCTATCGCAGTGATCAGGCCTGCTTCATCTGCAATCGCAGACGGCCGATCTATCAAATGCGCCAGCCCGGCAAAGGTCTTGCCGGGCTGTGCAGGCTTTACCGGTTCCGGAGCCGACAATTGCGTCAGGACCCCGCGCCAAGTCTGACAGGTGCGGGATCAATGGTGGTGAACCGCCCGTTGCCGACCTCCAGCACTGCCATGCCGCGCGTGCCGATCCCGTTTGGGTTGAAGCTGATCGGGCCAACTGCGCCATTGAATCCGCCGCCACGGGTCAGAGCTGCTGTCGAGAACGGATCGCGGTTGCCACCTGCCCGCGCCTCGGCCAGCAACTGCCCTGCGATCTTCACGGCGTCATAGCTGAGAACTGCGAGGGATGGCGGGACGCTGCCGTAATTGGCCTTGTACTTGTCCACAAATGCCCTCAGCGCACGCGGGTCGGGGGCAGCAAACCAGCCGCCCTTGATCTGCTTGGCTTCCAGGGTTGCGCGTGAATTCCACTCGCCAAGGCCGAGAAACTTCACGTTCCTGCCTGACACACCGTTCTGCTGCATCAGCCCACCGACGAATTTCAGCGCCTGGCCGCTTTCGGCGATAAGAACAGCCCTTGCGCCTGCTGCCTTGGCGTCTTTGGCAAACTGAGCGGCTGCCGGAGGAATTCCCTCATTTGTGCGCGCATACTCGGAGGCAAGTACGATGGCGGCTCCACCGCTTGAGCGCGCGCCATTGATAGCTTGGCTGCCATATGCAGTCTGAGGGTAGAACACTGCAACTCGGTCGTAACCCTTGGCGCGGGCATAGCCGGTGATCCGTTGGGCCGCGATTTCTGGAATGAAACCACTGAGAAAAACCGGGTCGCCTGCCGAAGTCGTGTCCGTCGAGAACGAGATTACCTTGATGTTGCCCTGCGCGGCAGGCTGGGCCACGGCCTTGGTGCTGGATCCGAGTAGCGGGCCGATGATAAGCTTGGCCTGCTCCTGCACTGCCCGCTGCGCAACCGCGCGTGCCTTGTTCGGATCCCCGCCGGTGTCGTAGACCGAAAGTGTCATAAGCGGATCGTTGATTTCCTTCATCGCCATTTGCGCGGCGTTTGCCAGGGCCTGACCCAGCTGGGCGGCGCTTTTCTGCTGAGAGCTGAGCGGCACCATCAGTGCAAGCTTGACCGACTGCGTCGGATCGACGTTACCTTGCTGTGCTCCCGCGCCCGGACCCGTCGTGGAGACCTGCGGCGTACACGCGCCAAGTAATAGTGTTCCCAGCAGGATCGTACCCGCTGCTGTCAATCTCGAAAGGCTATGCATGGAGAGCTCCCATTCTCAAGCGGATCAGACCGCTGTCCGTACCTTGCCCCGGTATTCGTGCCCCAATCTTCGCGGCGGACCCTATGAGTGAGACAGATGAAAGTAAACTTTCGCAAACGGCGACGGGGCAGGTGGCTGATGCGGGTGTAGCAAGCCCGCCACTCCTGCCGGGTCTCTGGCTTGTTGCCACGCCGATCGGAAACATCCGGGACATCACTTTGCGGGCGCTCGATGTCTTGGCGGGCGCCGACGTGCTGGCCTGCGAGGATACGCGGCGCACACGGCAATTGATGGACCTGCACGGGATACCCTTGGGACACCGCCGCATGGTCAGCTATCATGATCAGAATGGCACGGCGCGGCGTCCACAGATCATGGGATGGCTCGAAAAGGGCCTCTCCGTCGCTTATGCGACCGATGCGGGCACGCCGTTGATCGCGGACCCGGGCTATCGCCTTGTGACCGAAGCGCGCGAGGCTGGCCATGCTGTGCATGTGTTGCCGGGGGCATCTTCGGTGCTGGCGGCGCTTTGTGTGGCTGGGTTGCCGACTGACCGCTTTCTGTTTGCAGGCTTCCTGCCGCCCAAGTCTGCTCAGCGCCGCCGCGCGCTGGAGGAGTTGGCGGATGTGCGTGCAACTTTGGTCTTTCTGGAATCGCCCCGTCGTGTGGCCACCTGCCTGAATGACATGGCGGAGGTGCTAGGTCGCGAGCGGGAGGCCGTCATGGCGCGCGAACTGACCAAACGATTCGAGGAAGTGCGCAGTGCGTCGCTGGCCGAGCTTGTCGCGGGGCTTGATCCTGCGTTGCCGCCGAAGGGCGAGATTGTTGTCGTTGTTGGTCCTCCGGCGCCATCGGCTGCGCCGGATGAGGCGGATCTGGATGCTGCCCTGACCGAGCTGTTGTCCGAAATGCCAACCAAGGCCGCAGCCCGCGTGGTCGCCGATCGCCTTCGGCTTCCCCGCCGGGATGTTTATCAGCGGGCGTTGGCGCTTAAGGAGGCTGACGATCCGGCTGGCTGACGATCTATGATCGAATTGTACAAACTTTCAGTCGAATTGTTCCTATTAAGCCTGTTTATGAACAGTTCATTAACGTGATGGGGCCAATAGTTGACAGAACGTTAACGCATGCAGAGGTCAGTCCGATGTTCGATCGCAATGTTCCCGTTGCAGTGAATAATAATCCGGCAAACCCACTGCCCAAGCCTCCAGTCGCCGCCGATGCTGTCGATCGTCTGGACTTCGGCAGAGTGTTTCACAACGAAGTCACATTTCCCGAAGCTTGATTTCCCGGCGACACCTAGCGACAGTCATGCCAGTTTGGGCGGGACGTCAGGAGGATACTCGGAATGGTTGGAAAAGTTGAGGCGAAGCTTGCCGAAATGGGGCTGGAGCTGCCGGCTCCGGCCGCGCCGCTGGCGGCTTATGTGCCCTTCGTGCGAACAGGAAATCTGGTGTTTGTCTCGGGTCAGTTGCCGCTTGGCCCTGACGGGTTGGTGACGGGACATCTGACTGCCGCAGATCACGCTGATGGTGCGCCTGTCCCAGGCAGCAAGCTCGCTATTGCGAAAGACGCGGCGCAGTTGTCTGCATTGAACCTGCTGGCCCATGTGCGCAACTGCACCGGCGATCTCGACCTGGTCAGCCGCGTGGTCAAGCTGACAGGGTTCGTCAACTGCGATGCAAGCTTTGCCCAGCACCCTCAAGTTGTGAACGGCGCATCCGAGCTGATGGCGGCGGTGTTTGGCGATGCAGGTCAGCATTCCCGCGCTGCTGTCGGGTCATCGAGTCTTCCACTGGGTGTGGTTGTAGAGGTCGAGGGCGTGTTCGAGGTCGCGTGATGCGCCCGCGCCTCCCCCGATAGGTCGTCAAGCGTAGAAATGTCCGACGCTGCCCACCCGCCTCGGCGCGGGCGCAAGCCAACTCGGTCAGGGTTCGTATCCGCCCATCTTGCAGATAAGCGCCCACTCGGCATCGCTCACCGGGACGACTGACAGACGCGATTGCTTTACAAGTGCGAACTCGGCCAGTTCTGGTGTCGCCTTGATCTGCTCCAGTGTCACAGGCTGCGGGATCTGGGCCACGGCCTTGACGTCTACGCAGTCCCAGCGGGGGTCATCGGTTGTCGAATCGGGGTGTGCCTCAGCACAGATCTCGACGATCCCCACGATCTGCTTCTCGTTCACCGAGTGGTAGAAGAAGCCGAGGTCACCAAGTCGCATCTCGCGCATGTTGTTTCGGGCCTGGTAGTTGCGCACACCGTCCCATTCCTCGCCCGCGTCGCCCTTTGCGACCTGGTCATCCCAGCCCCAGGTGTTGGGTTCCGATTTGAATAGCCAATATGCCATGTGGCCTCCGATGCCATGCGTGTCATTCTCGGCGAAGAGGTCGGGAAATCAGCGCCTCCACGGCTTTTCGCACGCCGAGCCGGCCATCCACAACATCTGCGATCGTGTTGATCAACGGAGTGTCTACATCCAGACCCGTGGCCATGTTCGCGGCGGCTCGCGCCGTTAGCCGGCCCTCGGTCGTGGCATTGGGCTGTGTCTGTCCCTCGGCACCAAGGCGCACCCCGAAGGAAAAGTTCCGGGATTTGCTCGACGTACAGGTCAATGTCAGATCGCCCAGCCCTGACAGGCCCATCATTGTATCGCGGCTAGCCCCGGCGGCTATACCAATCCGGACAATCTCGGCAAATCCGCGGGCTATGGTGGCGGCGCGGGCGCTTTCTCCCAGCCTCGCCCCGATAGCCGCGCCTGCCGCAATCGCAATCACGTTCTTCAAAGCACCGCCAAGTTCGGCCCCGGTCAAATCATCCGTAAGGTAGGGGCGCAAGGCGGGGGTCGCCAACGTGGACTGCAGAGTGTCGGCATGTGACCACTTGCTGGCCAATGTCACTGCGGTTGGCAGTCCTCTGTCCAGATCCGCGGCAAAGCTTGGACCCGAGAGCACTGCAATCGGAGCGCGCGGACATATCGACCGAGCGATCTCGCTCTGGCGCAAATTGCTGCCGGTTTCCAGGCCCTTGGCCGTGAGAACCAACGGCACGTCGAGAGGCAGGGCAGGGACAAGCTCCGACAGAACCTCGCGCGTGGCTTGTGCAGGAACCGCGGCGATCACGATCTTGGCGCCATGCAAGGCGTTCGAAGGATCGCCCCGCCGCCAGTATGTCGTCTTGTGTCCCGCATTCTCGAAGCATGTGCCCAATGCGCGCCCCCAGGCCCCTGCGCCAAGGATGGTGATCCGTGTGCTCATGCCTTGGCGCCACGTTTGCCTGAACCAAGCATCGGGTCCGCGGCGGTGTCCAGTGGCCACCGCGGGCGCGGTGTGATGGGTGTTTCCGGGATCAATCCTGTGGCCAGACGCTCCAACCCTGCCCAGGCGATCATCGCGCCATTGTCGGTGCATAGCGGAAGCGGCGGGGCGGTGGTCGCAAACCCCTCATCCTGCGCGCGTCCTTCCAGCGTGGTGCGCAATTGCCGGTTTGCAGCGACGCCGCCTGCCACCGCGAGGACGTTGGTATCCCGGCCTGCCATCCTCATGGCGCGGCCCGCCTTGGAAGCGAGCACATCACTGACGGCGGCCTGGAACCCGGCGCAGAGGTCTGACAGGTCCTGTCGATACAGCCCACCCTGCGCCTCAACCAGCGCATCGCGGGCCCGCAAGACAGCGGTCTTGAGCCCGGAGAATGACATATCACAACCTGGCCGGTCCATCAGTGGTCTGGGCAGGCGGAAGCGGTTGGCATCGCCTGCTGAGGCAAGACGCTCGACCTCCGGACCTCCGGGGAAGCCCAGACCCAGCATCTTGGCAACCTTATCGAAGGCCTCGCCTGGCGCATCATCGATGGTCCCGCCGAGGCGGCGATAGTCGCCTAGTCCGCTGATCTCGATGAACTGGCAGTGCCCGCCAGAGGCCAGCAGCAGCAGGTAGGGATATGCGACACCATCGGTCAGGCGGGGCGTCAGGGCGTGGCCCTCGAGATGGTTCACGCCGATCAGCGGCAGACCTGCGCCCGCTGAGATCCCGCGCGCGCACATGACCCCGGCCATCACGCCGCCGATCAGGCCCGGCCCTGCTGTCACTGCGATGGCGTCCAGGTCACCAAGGTCCAGCCCAGCCTCGTCCATGGCGCGCATGACAACAAGGTCTGCCCGCACAGCATGGGCGCGCGCCGCGATCTCGGGCACCACGCCACCAAAGCCTGCGTGCAGGTCTTCCTGCCCGAACACGGCGTTGGACAAAACCTGACCCGCTGTGTCCGGCATGCCTTGAACAACCGCGGCCGCGGTCTCGTCACAACTGGACTCGATGCCGAGGACTGTCAGCATGCATTTACACTTTCTCTCATCCGGACATTGCGCGGGCAGGATACGGCTCTTACTACTGGGACGCGCGCCGTCACGAAAGGAAAAGAACGCCATGTCCCCAGCCGTCCGTCCATTGAAGATCGGCACCCGTGGATCACCGCTTGCCCTCGTTCAGGCGCATGAGACGCGCGCCAGACTAGCCAAGGCACATGGGCTCGCAGAGGATGTGTTCGAGGTGTTGGTGATCAAGACCTCCGGTGACGATGCTTCGCTGATCGACGCCGACAGGCCTCTCAAAGAGATCGGTAACAAGGGTCTCTTCACCAAGGAGATCGAGGAAGCGCTGCTGGACGGAAGTATAGACATCGCGGTGCATTCGATGAAGGACATGCCGACACTTCTGCCAGATGGGTTGGAGATTCCGTGCCTTTTGCCGCGCGAGGACGTGCGCGACGCTTTTATCAGCCATCGCCATGCGGGGATTGATGCATTGCCCAAGGGCGCAGTGGTCGGATCTTCCTCGCTGCGCCGCAAAGCTCAGTTGCTCCACCGCCGCCAGGACCTTCGGGTTGTCGAGTTCCGTGGAAATGTGCAGACCCGCCTGCGCAAGCTGGAGGAAGGTGTGGCAGAGGCGACATTCCTGGCCGCGGCTGGTTTGCGCCGATTGGGGCAGGAAGATCTTGCAGACAACGCCGTGTCGGTGGACGAAATGCTGCCTGCAGTGGCTCAGGGCGCCATAGGGATCGAATGCCGGTCGGGTGATCAGGTCGCGCTGGCCATGCTTGCGAGCATCCACCATGCGGACACCGGCATCCAGTTGGCGGCAGAGCGCGCATTTCTTGCCGGGCTCGACGGGTCCTGCCGCACGCCAATTGCTGGCCTGGCAGAGCTCGAGGGTGACCAGATGTGGTTCCGCGGCGAGATTGTGCGCCCAGATGGCTCGGAGCGGCATGCAACCGAACGCAGGGGCCTTGCCTCGGACGGAGCGGCCATGGGCGCGGATGCAGCGGCCGAACTGCGCGCGCTCGCTGCCCCGGATTTCTTCGTGGCCTAGCCGTGACGGTGCTATTGACCCGAACCGTCGAGGACAACGCCCGGATGGCGCCGATTCTGGACGAAGCCGGGATTGCACACATGAACTGGCCCCTTAGCCGGATCGAAACGCTCGATAATAGGATCAAGGTACCTGGAGACAGCCAGGCTTTGTTGTTCACATCAGCCAACGGGGTCCGTGCGTTTGCCGGGCATTCGCCGATGCGCGACTTGCCGGTGTTGTGTGTCGGTCGCCGGACGGAGGACGTCGCGCGGCAAGCCGGATTCAAGGCTGTCACATGCGCAGGTGGCACAGTCGCCGAGTTGCAGGCTGCGCTGCCGACGTTACCTCACCGGCGACTATACTACGCCCGAGGGGAGGATGTGTCAGCGGATCTTGCGCACGGTCTGCCAAAAGACTTCGCGGTGCACGAGCAGGTGGTTTACGCAGCGAAGGTCGGCGATCCGCCCGAATCGTTCGTGGCAGACGCACTCGCATCGGGGCGAATCGCAGCTATCAGCATCTGGTCCAGGCGCAATGGACGCTTTCTCGCAGATTATTTGGAAACTTCTTCAAAAGTGAAGGTCACGGCCATCAACCTGGTCGCGATATCGAAAAATGCGGCGGAACCACTTGGCAATTCGGGTTTTAGGCGCATTTTCGTCGCCAAGGTGCCGGATGCGGGCGGGATGGTTGCTGCCTTTTTCGCTGCGCTGCGGCAAGAATTCTGACCGTTGTGATTGTGCTTGGTCGCAAGCCCTCATACGCTAGGTCGTGTGGGCGCTATGTCGGTCATAAGAACAGGAGCGTTGAATGTCCCAGTCCTCGAACAATGACCCTCAGGGCACTCAAAACGAAGACACCGTAGAGGCATCTGCCCAAGACAGCGCTTCTGATGCTGTCGATCAAGCCGGGTCTGATGCGAGCGAACAGGCGGAAGCCGAGTATTCCGATACTGCTTCCGATGCCGACGATAGCCCGGCCCAGCGGTCCAGCCTGGCTGGGATGGCGCTTCGATTTCTGATTCTCGTACTGGTTGTCTTTGGTCTTGCGATCTGGGCGCTGCCGCATATCGCGCCGCGGTTGCCTGACAGTATGGCCAAGCACTTGTTCCCGACGCAGCAGATTGTCGACCAGCGGTTTGCGGCGATCGAGTCGCAACTAGGCGATGCCACTGGGGCCCAGGCCGAGGAGGTCGCTGCACTCTCAGGTCAGGTTGCGTCACTGCAAGCCGAGATTGCCGAATTGAAGTCCAGCCTCGAGGCTGCCGAGACCGAAGCGCAGGCCGCTCGCGCTGCGGCTGAAGAGGCGGCATCTGCTGCGGGAACGGCCACTGTCTCCGAGGAGGTTCTTTCTGATGCCGGCACTGCGGCGTCGCGTGCCGCCGAGGCAGCTGACACGGCGACCAGCGCTGCAACGGAAGCAGGCACGGTTGCATCGTCTGCGATGCGCAACACGGCAGCCTTGTCTCGCCGTGTGACAGGGTTTGAAGCCCAGATGACAGCTCTTTCCGAGGAGATCAGCGCGATCAGTGACGGGCTGGCGAATGCAGGTGCCTCGGCGTCCGGCGGAAGCACCGGAGGCGGCGGATCCCCTGAATTGGCCGCAGCTTACAACGCGCTGAAGGCGCGGCTGGACGGATTGGCGGCACAGGTTGGTGGCTCCGGCTACTTGACCGAGAGCGAAGCTGCGAAGTTTGCCACGCAGGATGATCTGAGATCGACCCGCACGGCTCTTGCTGCGGATCTTGCCAGTGCGATGGACAAGCTTCCCGCCCCTGAAGAAGTCGCTACGACCGGCTTGGTGGATGACCTCAAGACTGGTCTGTCCGAACAGTTGAGCGACTTGACAGGGCGCGTTGACAGCGTGGAGCAGGCGGCGACATCTGCTGCAGAATCTGCAAGCGCTGCTCAGGCAGAGGTTGGCGGCGCGATCCGGGATGCCTCGCTGCGGTCGGCGATCGCGGCATTAGAGGCACAAATGTCGACGGGTCGCTCCTATGCCGCGCCGTTGAACGAGGTCGCTCGCCTTTCGGAACAGGCCCCACCGGAGGCCCTGAGCCAGTCTGCAGATACGGGGCTTGCCACGCCTGACGGGCTGCTCGCACAGTTTGGTAATACAGCGCGCGAGGCTATCGCGGCTGATCTTCGTGCCTCGGCTGATGGGAATGTGTTGGGACAAGCTACAGCGCGCCTGCGGGCCCTGGCGGCAGGCCGCCCGACAGATGCGCAGGAGGGCGATGATGTCTCAGCAGTGCTTTCCCGTGTGGAAGTTGCCGTATCAAGCGGTGATCTGAAGGGTGCACTTGGCGAGGCGGGCACACTGCCCGACAGCGCTTCGGGCGCTATGGCGGGCTGGCTCGACCAACTGAAAGCACGCGTTGCAGCGGATGCTGCTCTATCGGAATATGTCGCCGGGCTCGGCGGCACTAACGGCTAAGGAGAGATTTCGATGCTGAGCCGGTTTGCCTATGTGCTCATAATTCTCGGGGTCATCCTTGCGGGTGCCTTCGGATTGGATTTCCTGTTGAAACAGGAAGGATCACTTGTACTGACGATCGGCGGGACCACCTGGCCGTTGACGTTGTTCGAAGCTGCTATCGGGCTCACGATCGGGGTGCTTGGCATTTTGCTGGCCATTCTTGCGGTCAAGCTGCTTCTTGCCTTGTTCCTTTTCATAGTCGGCCGAAAGGACGCGTTTGGAACGTTCTTCACCCGCCGCCGCGAGCGGTCGGGGCTGGACGCCCTGTCCAAGAGCATGGTCGCGCTGGCGTCCGGGAATGCGCCTTTGGCCAAGAAGAAAGCCGCATTGGCTGAACGCAAACTGATGCGCCCGGAGTTGACGCGGCTGATTAACGCTCAGGCTGCGGAATTGTCCGGAGACGATGCCAAAGCCGAAACATACTATAAAGCCCTGATGGCGGACGATTCGACAGCCTATGTCGGTGCACATGGACTTATCGGCAAGGCGATGGACGCCGGCGACACTGATCGGGCGCTGAAACTTGCCGAGTTTGCGCGCGAGATTGCACCCAAGGACGAGACGACTTTGGAGACGCTGTATACCCTGCAGAGCCAAAAGTTCGACTGGGAAGCCGCGCGTAAAACGCTGACGGATCAGCGCCGTGCCAAGCATGTGCCCAAGCTGGAGGCGTCACGCCGCGAAGCTGCTTTGATACTCGCACAGGCCGAGGATGCCGAGCGTGTCGGTGAAGACGAACATGCCCGTGCCTTGGCGGTCGAAGCTGCGAAGATGGATCTGACAAATGTGAACGCAGTGTCTGCGGCCGTGCGTCATCTGGTGGCTTCCGGCTCGAAGCGGGCTGCAAGCAAACTTGTCACGGATTCGTGGCGGTCGGGACCACACCCGGTTCTGGCAGCGGCATTTGCCTCGATCGAGCCGGACGAGTCTCCGGCTCAGCGCCAGCGTCGTTTCCAAGCCCTGTTCAATCTGCACCCTGAGGATGATGAGACACGGTTTGTGCGGGCGGAACTTGCCCTGGTCGCGGAAGACTTCAAGGGTGCGCGCGCTGCGATTCAGGATTTGCGCGAGACCGACCCCTCGGTGCGCAGTTGTGCGATCATGGCTGCGGTCTCTCGCGGTGAGGGAGAACCAGATTACGTAGTGCGCGGCTGGCTTGCACGGGCGTTGGGTGCTCCGAAGGGCAATGCGACTGAAGGCATCATTGACCACGCGGCAATGCTGCCTTTGTTGATTGGCGCGCCGGACGAAATCGCAGACGAACAAAGCCGCGACCTGCCGGGCGGGTTGGCTGAGAATGGACCTAAAGGTGATGGTCCGATCGACGCTGAAGATGCTGAACCCGTGACGGGCGACACCGAGGCAAAGCCTCGCTCCGAGGCGGCAGCGTAAGAAGTTCAAGTTTCACCGGAACTGACGCAATTTGCCGCTTTTTCCGTTTGAAGCGAGAGACCTATCGGTGTAGAGACCGACTGCCTTGGGAAAGAAGACGCCCAGGTGGTTCTGGGCATGATCATGCATGGGGCAGGCCGCTGTAGCTCAGCTGGTAGAGCACGTCATTCGTAATGATGGGGTCGGAGGTTCGAGTCCTCTCAGCGGCACCACTTCTCACATCCTGCCCTGAGAGTTCCCCTAAAGCCTTGAAGGGTAACGCTATTTTGGCGGTTCTAGCACCCTCAATTCGGTGGTAGTGGAGACGGTCTGCGAAGGCCAGTTTTAGGACCAGTCGGCGGAGGGTGATATGACCACTTTCCCAGAGTTTCCAAGGGTTTGCGAGGAAAGTGAGGACTGGTTCTAGTTTTTCCTCGAAAGAGCCCTTGGGTTCGGCATGTTTGGTAAGTTGTTCGGCTGCGAGCGCCTTGCCGCGCTCAAGTTCGCCGATCTTGGTCTCGTAGGTTGCGATGATCGAGGCATTTGTTGTGCCGAGGATTCGGGCTAGCAGCGTGTCTATCTGCTTCTCGATATCCTTGATCTGATGCTTGCCCGCTTGGATAGCTTCAAGCGCCTGACCGCGGCGGGCATCCCAGGCAAAACGGAACATGGCTGTTGCCAGATCAAAGAGACCCTGGGTCGGCTGCAGCTGCTTGATGATCTCGCCGACCTCACCCTCGATCTTATCGCGCGGGATAGATTTCCCGTAGCTCTCGCAGGTCTTGGTCTGGCAGAGATAGTAGGCATAGTGCCTGTCGCGTCCCTTCGCCCAGGAGGAACGAAACGGCACGCCGCAATCAGCGCAGCAGGCAAAACCGCGCAGCGCGAAATCATTGCCGATGTTCTTGCGCGTCGGGGCTTTGGTCGTGCCCTTGCGGCGCTGTTGGACTTTCTCAAATGTCTCAAGTGTGATCAGCGGCTCGTGCTGGCCTTTCAACCAGTGCAGCCGATAGTTTTCTGAGCAGATGTATCCGGCGTAAAGCGGTTGGGTCAGAATGTCAGTGACCCGCTGCTGGGTGATGACGCCCTTCCTGTTACGCGGGAACTCTGGAAAGCTCTCAAAGTAGCGCTTGATTTCAGCCTGACTTTGGAACCGTCCGAGGGCGTATCCCTCGAACGCCTCAATGACAATCCGATCAAGGGGCGGGTTCGGAACCAACACCTTCCCCCGGCCTTTGATGGTGATGTATTTGAGGCCCACGGGCGCGTCGTGGATCCAGTACCCGTTCTGCATCCTGGCCCGCATCTTCTGAGCCACCTGGCGTCCATTCTGTTTGCGTTCCAGCGCACCTTGGGCCGCCATGATCGTCTCTATAAATTCATCTTCAGGCGTCTCGCCGAGTTTGAAGTTCAGGCATTCCACCTGGACATTCCGATCCCGGAACGCATCGCGCAGATCCAGGAAGGCCCGCGTGTCACGGCTCGCGCGCTTGAGGTCATCGAAGATCACAACGAAGCGTTCGCCGGGTTGCGCGTCGATAAAGCTGAGCAAAGCCAGCATGCCCGGACGTTGCATGAAGTCACCGCCCCCGGTGATGATATCCGGAAAGACGGATGCGACTTCGTAGCCCCGTGCCGTCGCATGCTCTCGGCACCGGGTTTCTTGCGAGGCGAGGCCATGGCCTTCCTCATCTTGGGATCTCGATGAGATCCGGCAATAGATGAGCGCTTTGATTGCCGTCTCACCTCTAATGCGTTCCGTATTGGTTCGAATGACCATTTCAAATTCCTTTCGTTTCTAAGAATTTCATTACTCAGGCTGCATCCTCGGTTCCGTCATCGTGCGGGACTTGGCGGCGGCTGTCCTGGCTGGAGCTTATCTGCGAGTTTAGCACAGCGGCGCGCAGCGCTGCCGTCAGGTCGATATTCTGTCCACAGCTTTCTTTGTCGCCGCCGATAGCACTGCCCTCGCTCACCTCACAGCCGAGATCAACAAAACTCATGACGATGGTCCAGAGGGTCTCGATCAATTCGCGCTTCTCCGCCTCAGAGGCACCGGAGGCGGCGACGTAAGGCAACCAATCCCGCC
>JBGCFK010000344.1:0-2975 GCA_045106875.1 Paracoccaceae bacterium
AGCACGCCAAAAATCCAGAGCGACCAGTAAGCGCGCCTGTTGGCCCGGAAATTCCTGAGACGCCGCCTGTCCAGCTCGGTCAGCTTCAACATCAGCCTTCCCGTGCCTCGAAATCGATGCGCGGGTCAATCCAGACGTAGAGCAGATCCGAGATCAGCTTGATGACCAGCCCGATCAGGCCAAAGATATAGAGGGTGCCCAGAACAATCGGGTAGTCGCGGTTTATCACGCTCTCCAGTCCAAGAAGGCCCAGCCCGTCAAGGGTGAAGACGCTTTCGACAAAGATCGAGCCGGTCATGAAGATCCCGACAAATGCTGCGGGCAACATCGACACGACAATCAGCATGGCGTTTCGAAAGACATGGCCATAGAGCACGCCCCGTTCGGCCAGACCCTTGGCCCGCGCGGTCAGCACGTATTGCTTCTTGATCTCATCGAGGAACGAGTTCTTGGTCAGGAGCGTGATCGTCGCGAAGCCCGAGATCGACATCGCAATGACAGGCAGGGTGATGTGCCAGAAATAGTCCTTGATCTGTCCGAAGGTGGACATGTTCTCGAACCCCTCGGAAGTCAGGCCGCGCAAGGGGAACATCTGAAAATAAGAGCCCCCGGCAAACAGGACCAACAGCACAACTGGGACCAGAAAACCGGGCAGGGCGTATGCGGCGATGATCAGCCCCGATGTCGCGGTATCGAACGGGGTGCCATCCTTCACGGCCTTTCGGATGCCCAGCGGGATCGAGACAGTGTATGAGATCAGTAGGGCCCACAGACCGAGCGAGATAGACACAGGCATCTTTTCGAGAATGATGTTCACAACGCTCTCCGAGCGCTGGAAACTCTCTCCGAAGTCGAACCGTGCGTAGTTCCATATCATGATGGCGAAGCGCTCGTGGACTGGTTTGTCAAGGCCGAACTGCCTCTCAAGTTCGGCAATGAGTTCGGGCTCGATCCCCTGTCTGCCGCGATAGCTGCTACTCGCTCCGGCGGCTGGACCCGCCTCACCGGCTTCTGCTTCCAGCTCGCTGATGATCTGTTCGACCGGACCGCCGGGCGCAAACTGAATGATCACAAAGTTCAGCAGCATTATGCCAAACAGTGTCGGCACGATCAGCAGAATACGTCGGAGGATATAGGCGGCCAAATCGTTACTTTCAGATCTTGCCTTCGGCCCTCAGCCGCGCGGCTTTCTCGGCATCTTCCCACCAATAGTGCACGACACCGCGGTCATATGCTGGTTTGGTTGATGGCCGCGCGAACATGTCCCAGTAGGCAACATGGTGCGAAGCCTTGCTCCATTGCGGAACCCAGAGATGGAGGGCCCGCATGACGCGGTCAAGCGCTCGCACGGTATCTGTCAGTTCTGCCCGCGAGCTGGCATTTTCGACCCGATCGATCAATGCGTCGACAACTGGATGACTGACACCGCCGCGGTTGCGTGATCCCTTGGCGTCGCGGCTGGACGAATGAAAATACCCCCGCAGTTCGACCCCAGGGGTAAGTGACATCTCGGTTCGCGCAGTGGTGATATCGAAATCGAACGTGTCCATGCGTTCTTCGTACTGGGTCCGGTCAATCTCGCGCATGGTGGCGTCAATCCCAAGGCGCTCGAGGTTCTTGATCATCGGGTTTACGATGCGGCCAAAGCCCTGACTACCGATCAGAAACTCGAACGACAGCTTCTTGCCATCCTTCTGGCGCACCTTGTCGACAACCTTCCAACCGGCGGCATCTAGAAGCCCGCGGGCACGGCGCAGCGCGCGGCGTGCCTGGCCTGATCCATCAGTTTTTGGGGGCACATAGGCTGCCTCGGTCAGGATGCCCTCGGGTAGTTGTTTTGCGAACTCGGTCAGAAGCGCAACTTCACCATCGGTCGGAGGACCACTCGCGGCCATTGACGAGCCTTGAAAGAAGCTCTCGGTTCGCTCGTAGAGCCCATAGAACAGCCGTTCATTCGACCACTCGAAATCGAACGCGAGGCCTATGGCTTCGCGGACGCGAACATCCGAGAAGATCTCACGGCGATGGTTGAACCAGAAGCCTTGGCCGCCATTTACCGTCTGGTCGGGCAATACTTCACGAACCACATCGCCTGTGCCAACGGCCGGAAAGACGTCCGGCTCGTAACCCGTGGCCCAGACCTTGGACCAGTATTCCTCGTTGAACCTGTGCTGCCCGGCCTTGAAACCCTCAAAGGCGGCGATCCGATCCCTGTAGTAGTCGATTCTTATGCGATCGAAATTGTCCCGCCCAAGATTGACCGGCAGATCACGCGCCCAGTAATCTTCGACACGTTCAAACTCGATGAAGTTGTTCGCTTCGAACTCGCCAATGCGATACGGCCCCGAACCCAGAGGCGGCGTCAGGTCGCCCGCTTCAAAATCGTGCACGTCAAAATGGGCCTTGGAGAAGATCGGCATTTGCGCGGCCAGCATCGGCAGATCGCGTTTGGGCTCGTCAGGCGCGAAATTATAGCGTACCCGGTGCGGCCCCTCCGCGGTCACACCGCTGATTGGCGCAAGCAGCAGCCGGTAAAATGGACGGGCTTTCGTGCGCAGGAGTTCGATCGAATTTACGACATCCGCCGACGTGATGGGTGAGCCATCTTGGAACCGCGCCTCTGGCCGCATGTTGAATATGATGAAGCTGCGGTCTACGGCCAGTTCTGCGCTTTCGGCGACCAAAGCATAGTAACTGTCAGGCTCGTCCAGTGCCTCCGCCATCAGGCTGTCGTACACCATGCGGCCATAAAGGCTGTCTGCGATGCCAAGCGCAGCATTTCCCTTCAGCGCGTAGGGGTTGAGGCTGTCAAAGCTTGCTTCATGCCCGGTAGACCACGTGCCACCTTTCGGTGCCGCTGGATCCGCATAGTCGAAGTGTTTGAAATCCGACAGATATTTCAGATCCCCAAAGGCAGAGACGCCATGGGTCGTAATTGTGTCTGCATGTGCGCTATGGAAAAATCCTGTTGCCGC
>JBGCFK010000345.1:0-4341 GCA_045106875.1 Paracoccaceae bacterium
ATCCTATGCGCAAGAATTCTTCGGCATGACAAAATATTCCGTCAGTCTCGAAGCCCTCAACGATGTTCGGGCCCGATTGATTGACGACATACACTCACGTCTCAATGATGCTGCTCAAGCTTTCTTGCTGAGCTTGCAGGATGCAACTCCGGACTTCGGTGTTATCGGCCTTCCCCAGGCCGCTGACTTGCCTGCTGTCAAATGGAAGCTGCTCAATCTTCAGAAGTTGATCGCAGATAATCCCGCAAAACACGCCGAACAAAAGGCACAGCTTCTTGCGCTTTGGACGTAAGTGCGACGAAGCAATGGTCGTTCCGTGTGACTTAAAAAAACGCGCCGACAAAGCACGAATCCAGATTGGCGCGTAAAGCTCTACATCTCGAGGTATTCGAAAGAACGCTGCCGTTCCTATTTGCGCCCTTAGCTGTAACCCATCTCCCTTCGTCGGCGAATTTTGGTCAGCATGTTGGAGTCGCGCAATTTCCCGTTGCGGCACTGCGGCGAATGCGGCACTTCGGTAACAACCTGGAGGTGTGGTGAAGTCGCCTTTTCCTCTGAGTAGATCATAAAAAACAAAGGATTTATGCAGTTGATAAACAGGTACGAGCTGTGCCCGCTTTGCAGGGAAGCCGGTCAATGAAAAAAATCATCATTGCCAATAACAAGGGTGGGGTCGGCAAGACCACGATTGCGAGTCAGATCGTCTATTCGCTGGCGGAAAAAGGGCATTCGGTGATTGGTGTCGACCTCGACAGCCAGCGGAATTTCACCGGATCATTTGAGTGTGCGAAAGATCTGGGCAATGCCCTTGACCTGGTGACACGCGGCGCGCCCATCGAGGCCGATCTGGCCGCCGGTAAGATCGGCATTCTGTCCGGCCACAAGGATCTGATGGCGCAGAACGCAGACGATGTACTGGTCAATGTGAGTAACGGTCTGCTTCACAGCGGTGGCGCCGAGTTCTGTGTCATTGATGCCCCGCCGAGTTTCTCGGAGGTGGTCTACGGCGCGCTCCTCGGGTCGGATTACCTGCTGGTGCCGGTCGAGCTGAAGCGGTTTTCGCTTGATGGCATCGAAGGGGTGCTGGAAGCCTTCATCGCGGCGCAGGAGCATAATCCGGCGCTGGAGCTTTTGGGCCTGCTGCCCTCGCGGTTCGATGCGGTGAAGCAGGTGGAGCGCGATGCGCTCGTTACGGTCGCCGAGGCGTTCGAGCGCCTGCTGGTACCGCATGCGATCCGCAACCGATCTGCTTACGTGCAGGCCCAGGATGCGGGCGTGTCGCTGGCGGAGATCAAGACGCGCAGCGGCCGGGAGGCGGCGGCGGAGTTCGGCGCCTTCTTCGACTGGTTCTATGCAAAAATTACAGGAGAGACAGATCATGGCGCGCAGCCTTACAGAAACGCTGGATAGATTGGCGGCCTCAGGCAAGCTGGACAAGTTTTCGGAGCGCAAGCGATCCGAGGAGGGTGGTGCCCAGCAGATCGAACTTTTGGACATCGTCCCTGACCCGGACCAGCCGCGGCGGGTGTTCAATGAAGACAAGCTCAAGTCGCTGAGCGAAAGCATCGCGGCGCAAGGCGTATTGCAGCCGATCACGGTGCAGCCGAAGAATGCCGACGGCAAGCATCTGATCATCATGGGGGAACGCCGCTGGCGGGCGGCGCAACTGGCCGGGCTGACGCGCATTCCGGCCATCGTCCGCGAGGCGACCGCCGAGTTGCGGGCCATCCAGCTTACCGAAAACGTGCAGCGCGCCGACCTGACTACGATGGAGATCGCACAAGCCGTCGATCAGATGCGCAAGGAGGGCAAGAAACGCCCCGAGATCGCCAAGGCCCTGGGGTGGAGCGAGTCTGCGGTTTCCAGATACGCGGGTATCGCAAAAATGCCCGATGAGTTGCGGGCACTGGCACGCGCGAATGCACCCATTCTCGCGTTGTCAGACCTCGGTTCGCTCTGGAAGAAGAATGAGAGCGCCGTTCGCGGTTTCCTGGCGGATACGCCGACAGAGGATATCTCGCGCGTTACTGTCGCGGCCCTACGATCCGAGATTGATGCTGGGCAGGGCGCGCATTCAACCGGTGAAACCGATCAGCACGATCAGATCGTTTCCAGGCCAATCACACCGTTGCCATCTTCGGATGAAATCACCGCCGATCCGGATTCGGATGCACCCTCCGGCCGAACCGGTCCTGTCGCCATTCTTTGCAGGCATGAAGGAAACATCGGCAAGATTCTGACCGATCGCAGGGCCAAATCGAACAAGGCGCTACTGGTGAGTTTCGATGGTGGTGCGCGGGTCAAGGAAGTTCCCTTGTCCGAGATTGAATTGCTCGAAGTTATTGATGCGTGACGCAACCTCAAGCTGGCCAAATTTTCCGAGACGGAAACCACACCTGCAATGCAGACGTCAAAACAGGATCAGTTATCCAGGTTGGGTGTTTTTGACCTTGGGAGAAAACATCCAACCCCTGCGCCCCCGGAGCGAAGACACCACAAATCGGAGCGGAGGGGGTGTGGGTAACTGGTCCTGTTTTGACCCCTCAGAAGAAGCCCAACTCGAAGACAAAAGCGCCATTCTGGCAAAACGACTGAGCAGAAGAAATGTGCTCCCGGAGCACAAAATTGAGGAAGGAAGAGACTAATGCAGGATAGGCGACGCGCCAGCAAATGGGACCATTGATTGAATGACACAAAAGAAGAAACTCGTGAAAGCCTACATTCCCCCTGAGCTTGCAGACCGCTTGAACGCGGCTGCCGAGCGGGAAGGCCTTTCAGCTTCTTCTTTCGTGCGATTGATGATCGAAGCCGTGGTCGGCTTAGAGGAAGATAAGAGTCCGCGTCCGACCAAAGCCCGTCGCGAAGGCAAGGTGACGGTCCGGCTTGGTCAGGAGGTTCGCCAAGCACTGGAACGCGAGGCGCAGACGCAGCATGTGCCGGTCTCAACCTGGGCGTCTCGTCTTCTGACCGCACGCGTCAGGTCCGCGCCGCAGCCGGTGAAGAGTGAGCGCAAGATCATCCAGTCGGCCTTCCGTCAGCTGCGCGGCATGGCAACCAATCTCAACCAGATGGCCACGGTTATGAACAGGGGTGTCTTCACCGGTGACGGCTATGCGCCGACGAAGGAGGAGATGCAGGCGCTACGCCGGCAGGTTCAGGCGTTGAGGGCAGACCTGGCCCAATATGCCGGCGGACGTTTTGCCTTCCAGACAGGTGAAGGAAGCAGCGATGAGTGAATTTAAATCCGAACTGGGATTCGAGGACTGCTGGTCCAACCCAAAAAGAGGCCGGTCGGTGCGCTCACCGGCTGCGGGGAGTTTCTCGACAGACCAGACTGAGGCGGACGGGCAGGGGTATGCGGTCTCTGGCAATAAGTCTGCTGGGTCCTCTGCATCGGGTGGGGCAGGGCAGACGAAGTCGTCTGCCACCTCGATCAGCGCCGCGGATAAAGCACGGCTGGCCCGTGTTGTACGCGGGGCACCGGAAGTCATGGTGAAAGTCTCCAAACCCGCCAAGATGGACAAGCATGGCAATCCGATCCGTGTAAATCGCCAGACCGAAGGCGCGCGCGTTTCTGCGCATCTTGAGTACATCAGTCGCAACGGCAAGATCGAGTTGGAAAACAGTCTGGGCGATGTTCTGACCGGAAAAGCTGCGGCTGCAGATCTTTGTGCCGAGTGGCTGCAGTCCCATGATGAGGATCGGGCCAACGGTCTGGCCTCGGATCGTACCCGGATCACAACCAGCATTGTCTTTTCGATGCCGGGCAATATCAATGCCAGCGCCGTGAAAGACGTGGTGCGGGCTCTGGCCGCACAGGAGTTTGGCGGGCGGCATGATTATGTCATGGCATTGCATACAGACACCAAACACCCGCATGTGCATCTGACAGTGCGCACAGTTGGTCATGACGGGATAAAGCTCAACTTGCGAAAGGCGGATCTACAACATCTGCGCGATACCTTTGCCGCAAAACTGCGACAGCGCGGCATCGACGCAGAATCCACGCCGCGATCGGCACGGGGTGTTACGCGCAGGGGAGAGCGGACCCCGGTTTACAAGATCCGCCAGCGGGGCGAAGTAGTCGCCGTCGACAAGGCCAAACAGCGCGAGGTGCACAGGGATGTGACGGATCACGGTGGTCAGCTTCCGGATCAACCGTGGGACAACGCCATTGTTGAGCGCAGGAACCGGGTGATGAACACCTATTCTGCGGCGGCGGCAGTGCTGGCAAGATCAACCGATCCGGAAGACCGTGAGCTGGCGCGTGCCACTGAACGGTTTGCCGCAGGTCTGACCGACGTCACAACCGAACGCGCGGCTCTGGCGCGCGAGGTGAGC
>JBGCFK010000346.1:0-3107 GCA_045106875.1 Paracoccaceae bacterium
AGTTCGACGATGCATCGGACACTCCGTTCTTGCCGAGGCTCTTGGATGACGTCGGGGGCACGCTTGTCCGGATGGCGAAAGACTGCACGGGGCGTAGAATGGCCAGATCCGGGTTGAGCTTTCAAGTCCAAGCTGCAGTACCTGCGGAGGTGCTCCAAAGGTTCTTCAAACTACAGTTGAAGCTCGCAAGCGCGCGATGGGATCGTGTATCCACGATGCGCACTGTTCTTCGTCGGCTTGCCGTCAAAGTGTACGCCGCTGATGTTCAAGACCGAGACGGTGCATAAGCCGCTCTCAAACGATCCCGACCCCGGTTCCTCCTTGTAGAGCATGTCTTCTTGAACGGTGGCTACGCCGCGAAACTCGTGGCCTGGGCGAAGGACAAAACCAGCGCCCACATCAAGATCGTCCGGCGAATGCCGTACATGACCGGCTTTGACGTCATTCACAGGCGCTGGGTGGTCGAGCGAACTGTCGCCTGAATCATGAAGTGCCGTCGTCTTGTCCGCGACTACGAAAGGTCACGGAAGTCGCCGAAACCTTGATCACCATCACAGGTCCGCAACCCTCCACAGGCGAAGCATGATTCGATTTTCGGGGAATCACAAAACGCGGCCAATGCAGCTGTTTCAGGCTGGCATGTGTCGCTGGTAAGGATCTAATATCTTGACGAGGACGCGGGCCCGATAACCATCTGATGCGCTACAATGAGACGGGGGCATTTGTGGTGACGCCTAGGATCGCTGGTTGTCGCGACAAACACGTAAACGGTCCAAATGAGCCCGCCTGATCAACTCAATAGCATATTGCCGCATTATTTCTGACCGGCCCAACCTGCACTGAACCAGCGCAAACGTGCCTTTATGGAACCGCGCCTTGGGTGAGGGTGCAGTTCGAGCCTTAACGGTTGATCTGTCGATATCCCAGAACCGTACAGGCAGATTCACTTTAGCTTAATAATTCCACATGGACGCGATCACGGCGTTCACGTACAATATCTACGGGGTTTTTGGGATTGATAGATGGGCGGGTGTTTTGGCGTTTTTTGGATTTCGGCCTGAACAGGCCAGCTTTCGGGTATACAAACGTGCGGATTTGTCAGGAGCCGAGAGCGTGCTTCTGGGCCTTGACGCTACATTTCACATGCCTGCAGTCACGTCTTCTCAGACGCTTGCGCAGGAGCCAGCCGCGAACCAGGGCGGCGCTGCAAATTTTGTCGTAAAACCAAGCGGTGCCGATGATGTAGGCGCTGTCGAGGTGACCGTTGCCCGCTACTTGGTGGTCCAAGATGCAGTCGGGCTGACCTACAGGATGGTCGAGCTTGTCGGCTCGGCCAGCGGCGTCACTCTCGCCTTCTATGCGTTCGATGGTGCCGTACCCGCCTCGGGGACTTCGCTTTCTGTTGTGGAAGCAACAGATGCGCAACCCTTCGAGTCGGCAGATGAAGCAGCCTTTGCGGTGATCGCAGCCCAAGGGCTGACAGGAACCGCAATCGGAGAGACACTCACTGGCAACGAAAATGCGGAAACCATCGAGGGTCTGGCTGGCAATGATCTGCTGCTTGGTCTTGGTGGAAACGATACTCTGGATGGTGGGCTGGGGGATGACAGCCTGGATGGCGGCAGTGGCATCGACACGCTCAGCTTTGCCTCGCTGAGCGGTTCCGGAGATCTGATCCCCGGATTTGGTGTGTTTGTCGATCTCGCTGCGCAAGGCGTGCCACAAACCACTGGAGCGGGAACCGACACCTTCGTGAACTTCGAGAACCTTGCCGGTTCGGATTTTGCGGATCTGTTGCAGGGTGACGATGCGGCGAACGTGATCGAGGGGCTGGGTGGCTCCGACCTTCTGCAGGGCGCAGGCGGCGATGATACGCTGTTTGGCGGCGCAGGCTTCGACGTGGTCGAGGGCGGGCCTGGCTCTGATGTGCTGTACGGTGGCACAGACGACGGCCCGGTCGAGGCGGATCTTCTCTCGTTCACTGGCGCAACAGGGCCGTTGGTGCTCAGGTTTGGAAACAGTCTGAATTCGTTCCTTCCGGGGAGCAGTGCGGAAGTGCTTGAGGATACAGTTGGGTCTGATTTCGAGGGTGTTATCGGCGCGGACCAGTTCTCGAATACCTTTGATGGCAGTCAATTATCGGTTCTGACATTTTTTCTCGGTGGCAGGCAGGGCGACACCCTGATTGGCGGCACTGCAACAGACCAGTTGATTGGACTGGGCGGGAATGACGTTATCTATGGCGGAGACGGTGTCGATGGTCTGATCGGCGAAGGCGGCGATGATGATCTGTTCGGAGGCCGTGGCGGAGACATCTTCTTCGTTGACGGGAACGACGGACACGACACCGTCCACGATCTGGATGTTGGGCCGGGCGGAGATTTGCTGTTCTTCACGGGTAGTCTTGTCACAGACATTCGCGACCTGACTTTCATTCTGGTAGATGCCGATGCAGGCGGCGCAGTAAATGACACGCGGATCACGTATAGTGTCGGGGGAGTGGACTCTAGTGTCACCTTCCTGAACGTAGACCCGGAAACAGCCCGCCGTGCGATCGTGCTCTCGGTCGATGAACCTGCCCCACAGGCCGTCGACCAGACGCTCACTGGTCTCGAAGACAACACGCTGTCCATGGCGCTCGACGTCAACGATCCAGACGATGACCCACTGACCTTCACGATTACAGACGCGCCCACCAACGGCACGGTGAGCATCAGTGCGACAGGCATCTTTACCTATACGCCAGATCTTGATTTTTCTGGCAGCGACAGCTTCGCCTACGAGGCTAGTGATGGTCTTCGGACCGGGTCAGCAACTGTCCGCCTGACGATCCTGCCTGTCTCGGACGAGATACCACTGATAACCGAAACTGCTGACCTGGTGTCATTCGCGCTGGGTCTGGGCGCGGGCGAGACAGAGGTCGTGCTGCGCCAGATTACCCTCTCCGATGGTCAGGGCGGGACCGTACTACGCGATGTCCCGGTGACACTTACCGGTGTGAATGATGCGCCCGAGATCCAAGACGCTGGCAGCTTGTTTGAAGCCTCGTTGGTTGAAGACGAAAGCGTGCCGTTTCTGACGGCAGACGGTACCATACTGTTCACTGA
>JBGCFK010000347.1:0-16697 GCA_045106875.1 Paracoccaceae bacterium
ATGAAGATGAAGGTCACGTAGACGCATAGAAGCCCCCCCTGAAAACAGGGTGTGGCAATCACTTCACCGATGAAACCGCCCAAGGGTTCGATCTCTCCTAGGATGGACTGGATCACTTCGCCCGATTTGGTCTGGCGAAAACGGGCCATCTTGAACAGCAGCACCCGTTCGAACAGCATGTATCGCAGACGGCGCAACATCCGCTCGCCCGTCATACCGATCTGTACGTTCATCAACCACTTGATGCCGTTGATCGCAACAACCAGAAACAGGAAAATCCCGCACAGAAACAGCAGAAACGGGATCTGCTCAAGCTCGAACCACAGGATTTCCTTTGGGAAATCCGTACCCGAGATTGCCTCGTTGATGATGATCTTCGGAATTTCCAGCGACGCATAGACCAGCGGAAATGACGCAAACGTCAGCGCCAGAATAATCAGCTGATCTCGTTTGGAATGACGCCAGACGAACGTAAAAAACTTGGCGTCCATATCCTACCCCGAACGCTCCCCCGTCGGTCATGTTCACGCATCTGGCAGGCAGGATCAAGAGCGATCAAGACGTTGCGTCTATAATCTCAAGTCGTGTAGCAGGAAGCGGCAAAGCCTGAACGTGGCCAATCATGGGGATCGGCGAATTATGACAACAGAACCAGACTGGCGACAGATAGGGCATGTGGGCTTCAACGCGCATTTTGGCCCATTGGATTTCGCACGCACGGGCGACAGCAGTTGGCAGGCTTCTCTGGAATTGCAAGATCACCATCTCAACCGCGGCGGCGTGTGCCATGGCGGGGTCTATATGTCCCTTGCAGATGTCGCCATGGGCGCTGCAGCCTATGAAGCCGCGGGCGAAAAAGCCTGCGCGACCATCGACTTCAAGGCACATTTCCTCGCTGCTGCCAAGCGTGGTCAGACCCTTTTGGCGGATGCACGTTTGAACAGGCTGGTGAGCGGGATCGCTTTCATGGAGTGCACGATCACAGCCGGGGGCCGGACCTGTCTTACGGCCAACGGAATCTGGAAGTACCTGAAATCGGAGCGTGCGGACCGCGTGGAGTGATCTTCGGCAAACAGCCATGAAAAAAGCGCGCGCCTTTCGACACGCGCTTTAAACATTTCAGAAATTTGCCCGGATCAGGCTGCTTTGGCTTCCAGTACCGAGCCAACCCGCGCTGCCGCGTTGGTTTCGTCCGTACGTTCAACAGCGGCAACTTCACGGGTCAGACGCTCAAGAGCCGCTTCATAAAGCTGGCGCTCGGAGTAAGACTGCTCTGGCTGGTCGTCGCCACGGTGCAGATCTCGCACAACTTCTGCGATCGAGATCAGATCACCCGAATTGATCTTCTGCTCATACTCCTGAGCCCGGCGCGACCACATGGCTCGCTTGACCTTCGCCTTGCCCTTCAATGTCTTAAGGGCTTCGTCCACAAGGTCCGGACTGGAAAGTGACCGCATGCCTACAGAGGACGCCTTAGCGGTTGGGACCCGCAGGGTCATCTTGTCTTTGTCAAAAGAGATCACAAACAGTTCCAGCTTGGTGCCGGCAACTTCCTGCTCTTCGATAGTCACGATTTTACCAACACCATGGGCCGGGTAGACCACAAAGTCATTGGCGCGAAAATCCAGGGACTTATTGGACTTTTTGGACATGCTCTCTCCTGGTTATTCAGCGAATTTCATACCCGCACTAGTGACGAGCGCGGGCGCAAAAAAAAGCGCCGCCGTTTTCACGGGGCTGCCATTTGGTGTACTACCCGTCGCAGCAAACGAGGTCGATCAAGTAAACCAAAACCTCAGGCTGTACCGGTTGGTGAACATTGTGTAACAGATTTTGGGGCGATTCTCTATAGAGAACGCAAAGTTCCGCTGGGGAAGCGTTTAGAATAAAGATAAAATCCAATAATCACTGCTCAAGTAGCTCAGTCTCCCTCGCCAGGAGCCTCAGAGAAATCGCTTGCGAGTTTACCTTCAACGCCGTCATATTTTTCAGCTTCCGGCAGTGGATCGCGCTTTGTCGTGATATTGGGCCACGCTTCGGCGTATTTCTGGTTCAGCGTCACCCAGCTTTCCATCCCGCTTTCCGTATCGGGGCGGATCGCGTCCGCAGGGCACTCAGGCTCGCACACGCCGCAGTCGATGCACTCATCCGGGTGAATGACCAGCATGTTCTCGCCTTCGTAGAAACAATCAACCGGGCAGACCTCCACGCAGTCCGTGTATTTGCACTTAATGCAATTGTCGGTCACGATATAAGTCATCAGATTGCGCTCCACCCGTACCTTGCTTGAGTCAGTCTAATATGGAGGACACCGTCCCGCATCAAGGGTCGCGATTGCGCAGTGCGTCGATTTCGCGCCGTTCGCGTTTTGTGGGCCTGCCAGTACCTGCTTCGCGCTCGCCCAGATCCGCAACGGCGTCCCTGGTTTTGGGCTGAGGCGGGTCCAGATCCGTGTACAGTTCCTGTGCTTCGCTCGCGGGGCCACGCCGCGTCCCGATCGCATCAATCTGAATGATCCGGATATAGTCTTCCTTGGCAAAGGTCAGCACATCGCCGGGGCGCACGTTTTGCGAAGGCTTGTCCACGGGCTCGCCGTTCACCCGCAGGCTTGCCACGGCTTCCCCAGCCAGACTACGGCTTTTGAAGAAGCGCGCATACCAGAGCCATTTGTCGACCCGGATTTTGCCTTGAGCCTTCTCGGGCGCATCAGGCACGCGTTAGCCGTCCTTGAGCTTTTGGAGAATCGCGAAGGGGCTGTCCGGATCCATGGGCTTTTCCTGACGAGGAGGTCGAGCTTCCATGCGCCGAGGTCCGCCATCCTTGCCCCCCCCCTTGCCTTTTGGGCCACCTTTGCCACGCGGACCGCTCTTGCCTTTTGGGCCGCCCTTGCCTTTGAAACCCTCACCGTCCCCCGGGCGGGGCTTGCCGCGGGCGCCCTTGCCTTCGCCGTCTCGCTCCTGCTGACCAGCATCACCCTGAGCCTGCCGCTGACCACGGCGTGGACCCGTTGGGCGGTTCCGTGGTTTCAGCTTGAAGGTGAAGAAGGTCTCGATCTCAGCGGGTTCAAGTGCGCCATCAGGGGCGGCCTCAGCAACAATCTCCGAGCTTTCCGATTCCACGCCATCTGTCGGCTCGGTTACAAGCTGCGGGTTGTCATCCGCAACAGCGGCAGCTTCTGCGACCGGAGCCGTTTCTTGCTCTGATGCGGTATCTTTCTCTGACGACAGTGACGCATCTGATGCCTCTGCCGAAACCATGGTGGCCTCGTTGGACGCAACTTCGACGATCGACTGATCCGCTGGCCCATCCACTGCTATATCTGCTGCGGCATCAGGAGCGCTTTCAGCCTCTGCCTCTACTGGGGCATCAGCTGAAACCTTCGCTTCAGCTGAAACCTGCGATTCAACTTTAGCTTCCGGTTTTGGACGCACAGCCTTGGGCCGCTCGCCGCGCTCACCCTGATATCCCAGCCCATCCAACAGCTCGGCAAATTGCTCGAGCGTCAGGCCCGTGATCGAAAGCATGTCCTGCGTCGCCTCGAAGCCGCCGCGCACATCCTGATTGCGGAGCATGTCTGCCAGCCGCTCCATCATGTCGATGCGCAGTGCACGGGCGCCCGCAGGCCGGTAGCCCGCCATCTCGTAATAGCCCTGCGGCAGATCCTGGTTCACGGGGACTGTCACCAGCCCGGGCGGCGGCGATTCCGGGAAATCTGGCAGATCCTGCGCCAGACTCCACAGCAACAGCCGCATCCGTGTGGGTGCGGGCTTCAGCAGCAATGGCATGAAAATGAAGTGCTGCCCGAAACGGACGCCGTGCTTGCGCAGCAAAGCCCGGTCTTCCTGCGCCAGTTGTTTAACATCGTTGGCAATCTGCGCGCGGGGCACCACGCCGTAGCTTTCGCCGATGTTGAAGGCAACACCGCGTGCGAGCCCCGTAATCGCCTCGTCCGTCTGCATGCCGATCATCGGCTCAAAAAGCGCAGCGATCTTGCGGCCCAGCCAGTGTTTCAGGCGCCGTTCAACCTTTTCGGCCACTTCGGGCGCAGCCATCTCATCCACGAATACGGACACGCCTGGTTCCAGCGGCTTGTCGCCCCTGGTCACACGGCCGACCGCATCTGTGCCCCACATGAGGCCACCCTGCTCGGTCACGTCGATCTCGGTATCGGGGGAGAGGTATAGCTTGTCGGCCCGCCGCGCAAACTCGGCCTGCAAGGCAGACAGCGACGCGGACCGGAGCGTTTTCAGCTCGTCGCCACTGGCGCTTTCGTCAACGGTGAATCGGAACCCGTCGAGACGGCCGAGAAAATGCCCTTCGGCATGGACCTCGCCCTTGTCGTTCACTTCGGCCACCAGCCGCTCCTTCTGCTTCCACCGGCGCATCAGATGTGATGTGCGCCGGTCGACAAATCTTTGGGTCAGGCGCGCATGGAGCGCGTCGGACAATCGGTCTTCTACCGCACGGGTCTCGGCCCGCCATTGGTCTGCATCCGCAACCCAGCCTGTGCGATTCGCCGCATAGGTCCACGTGCGGATAAACGCAAGACGCTTCGAGAGAACATCGATATCGCCTTCTGCCCGGTCGAGCCGTTTGATCTGCCCTGCCAACCAGTCCGAGGGTATACAGCCCTCGCGCGATAGCAGAAAGTGGTAAATCCGGCTGAGAAGCGACGCGTGTTCCATAGGCGACACTTTGCGGAAGTCCGGGATCTGGCAGACATCCCATAGCAGTCGCACCCGGTCGCCCGTGGTCGTCATGTCCTGAATGTCGTTGTCCAGCCAAAGCGCGCGCAGTGCTGTGACATCCTCGGCTTCACGGGCACGTTGCAGATCTTCGTGATCCGCTGGCATTTCCAGCGAGGCCAGGAGCGCACCGACAGAATGGAAATTCAGATCTGTCGAGCGGTACATCAGCTTGGACAGCGGCTTGAAGCGGTGCTGCTCGATCGCGTCGATGACTTCAGGCTCCAGCGGGCTTGCCTCGCCGGTGGTGCCGAAACTGCCATCCTTGGTGTAACGCCCGGCCCGGCCCGCGATCTGCGCCAGTTCGTTCGGCATCAGGGGTCTGTGCCGCCAGCCGTCAAACTTGGCCGTACCGGCGAACGCCACATGATCGACATCCATGTTCAGGCCCATGCCAATGGCATCGGTGGCAACCATGTAGTCGACCTCGCCATTCTGATAGAGATCGACCTGCGCGTTGCGGGTACGGGGGGAGAGCGCGCCCATGACCACGGCAGCCCCGCCACGCTGGCGGCGGATCAACTCGGCGATCGCATAGACCTGATCGACCGAGAACGCGACAACGGCCGTGCGCGGCTTCAGGCGCGACAGCTTCTTCGGTCCAGCCCAGGAAAGCGTCGAATAGCGGATACGACTGTCGAACCGGCACTTGGGCACAAGGTTGGCAATGCGCGCCTTGACCACGTCCGAGCCCAGAAACAGCGTCTCGTAACGCCCCCGCGCGTGCAGCAGCCGGTCGGTAAAGATATGCCCCCGGTCCGGGTCGGCGCACAGCTGGATCTCGTCGATGGCAACAAAATCAGCCATGACATGGAGCGGCATCGCCTCAACCGTGGACACATGATACTTGGCCCGCGGCGGCGCGATGCGCTCTTCGCCGGTAATCAGCGAGACCGCGTTGGGTCCGCGCAGCTTGACGATCCGGTCATAGATCTCCCGCGCCAGCAACCGCAAAGGCAGGCCGATGACACCGGTCTCCCGGGACAGCATTCGCTCGATGGCGTAATGTGTCTTGCCAGTATTGGTGGGCCCCAGGATGGCCGTGATCGTGCGGTCGGCATGGTCCTGCATGGCCAGTCCTGCAGTTGAAGATATACGTGAATAGAGGCTCAAGCGAAGCCCAACAACCGGTCAATTGGTCCTCTCACTGTTTCAGCGGGTCACAGCGACAAAAAGATCAGATCTGCTGCCCTGATACCGTCATTTCGCGCCCGGCAGAACCCGCTCCTTCATCTTGCAGAAATACCTCGAGAGCGCGAGAGCAGCGCTCTCGCATCGGCCCGGAACGGGCAGCTAAGCGCGGGGGAAATCATACAGCTAGATCAACAAGGTGTTGTCAGGTTGGCAGGCTATTGAAGTCGTTTGATATGTTTCACATCAGACAATCCAGCAAATGGAGAATTTTGTCTCAGAGCCGCTCGCCGTCGACTTCGCGTGACAGTTTCTTGATACCCTCCTGCGCACCATCAAGATTCGGATGAAGACGCGAGGCTCGGCGGAACGCGGCCAGCGCGCCTTCAGAATCGCCAAGCCTGTCCAGAATAATGCCCAACCCGGACAACGCACCAAAATGGCGCGGCTCAAGGCGCAGAGTGCGCGCAATGTTGTCCAGCGAAGGTCCGTACTCTTCCTGCAGGAAGTAGACAGTTGCACGCTTGTTCCACCCTTCGGCAAAATCGGGCGCCAGCCGGGTCAGGTCATCAAGATGAAGCAACGCAGTTTCGTAGTCTTTTGTCGCCATGGCCTTGTCGGCCCGGCGCGCAAGCAAATCCATGGAGTCGGATCCACTCTTGTTCCAGATTGTATTGATCTCGTTCTGAACCCGCTCCCAATCGTCCGCGTCTTCCTGCGCCAGACGATCAAACAGCGCATCGAGATGCGCATCGCGCGCGGCATCCTCGGTCAGCTCCACACCCTGTTCTGCGACAGGCGGCAGTGGCTCGGGCACGGCAGGCGTGGCTGTGCCCTGCTGTGCCATCGCGGGCACGGCCAAGGACAGAAACAACGCGAAGGCGATTCGCGTGGTTGGCGCAAGATCATCCATTGCCCAAACATAGGACGCAGGTTAGCTCAAGCAAAGGGCAACATGACCAGAAACAGGAGTGGAAGATGAGTGCATCTCTGGATGCGGCAGCCGCAGCGCTGCAGGAAAAGATTGGTAGCGGTGGTTTCGACGGATCGGTAAAGTTCGATATTGCGGACGAAGGCACGATTCGGATCGTTGATGGCGCGGTGAGCACTGAAGACGGCGACGCCGATTGCACGATCTCGGCCAGCATGGAAACGTTTCAGGATATGTTCGAGGGCGAGCTGGACCCAACCGCAGCCTTCATGACAGGCAAGATCAAGATCGACGGTGACATGGGCGTCGCGATGAAACTGGGTCAATTGCTGGGCTGACGCGATGGAAGAGGCGCCATTTGTAAGTGTAGCACCAGGAGCAATTGCTCCAGACAGATGCTGGTGGATCAAGGCTGCGGACGGTGTACGGCTGCGTGCTGCGCTTTGGGAGACACCTGGCGCAAAAGCGCATGCCGTGTATCTGACCGGCAGGACAGAATACATCGAGAAGGCAGCAGTCCCGGCAGCAGAGCTCAAGGCACGAGGCTATTCGGTGGTCTCGCTGGATTGGCGCGGTCAGGGACTGTCGGATAGGCTCTCCTCCCCGCCAGAGAAGGGCCATGTGGACGATTTCACCCACTACCAGCTCGATCTGGACGCACTGCTAGCAGATCCGGTGATGGCAAATCTGGCCGGCCCTCGGCTGCTGGTGGGGCACTCGATGGGCGGAAACATTGCGACAGCAGCACTGGCTCGGCCGGAAATCTCTGGCCCTTTGACTGCCAGCGTTCTGAGTGCGCCAATGCTGGAAATCGCCATGAGCGGACCCATGCGTGTTCTTGCCGGGATCTCCATTGTCATCGCGCGGCTACTGGGACGATTGGAGCGCTGGCCACCCATCGGCGACATGTCGACCACCTATGCGCTGTCGGACCCGGAAGAGAACCTGCTGACCAGTGATCCGGCAATCTGGGACTGGATGGTTGAAGTCGCCAAGGCACATCCGGAGATGATGCTGGGGATGGCAAGCATCGGCTGGTTCGCGGCGGCAAAGAACGAGACTGATCGGCTGAGATCCATGCCCGGCCCGGACATCCCTACGCTGTGCCTGCTGGGTACTGCCGAAAAGGTCGTCGCTCCCGAGGATATCCGCGCATTCGCCCAGCGGACAAATGTCGAGTTGGTCGAGATTGAAGGCGGTCTACACGAATTGTTGATCGAAGCTGAACCGATGCGGGCGCAGGCGTGGAAGGCCATCGACCGTTTTCTGGCAGAGCAAGGGCTACCAAACGCTTCTGGCAGCTAGGCGCCACCAAAGCGTTTCAACTTGCCTTTGACCCGCTTGTTTGCGACCTCTTGGCTCGGTCGAACACGAACGGTTCCGCTGGCTATTTCAACCCAAAGGCGAGATGTTTCATCGCGCGGCTGCAAGTAGTTCAAGAACTTCCGCATGCAGTTCGGGTGAGCCTGAAGCCAGAACTGTGCCACCCCATCGGCAATCTCCTCCATCCCAATCCGTCACAACACCGCCTGCGGCATGGATCAGTGGAACATGCGACGCGATATCATAGGCTTGAAGGCCTGACTCAATCACCAGATCCACGCACCCCATAGCCACCAGAGCGTAGGCGTAGCAATCCGTGCCGTATCGCACGAGACGCGCTCGCGCGCGCACGGCTTCGAATCCATGGACGTCGTCTCCCGGGAAGATGAACGGATCTGTCGTAAAAACGGTACTTTCTGAAAGGTTCACGCCGGTTCGGGTGGTCAGGGGTGTCTGCCGATCATGCCGCTCAAGCCAAGCGCGACTGTTCTCACCGTCCAGCACGCCCATGAATCTCTCGCCGATATGAGGCTGGTCAATCACGCCGATGCGGCCGCTTTCACCATCGTCCAGAGCAATCAGTGTGCCCCAAAGCGGCAGTCCCGAGATGAAGGCTCGTGTGCCATCGATCGGATCGAGAACCCAGGTCAGACCGGAGGTGCCTGCAACCCGCTCCTGTTCCTCGCCGAAAATGCCATCATCGGGACGGGCGATCGCCAGCACATCTCGCATGGCCTGTTCCGAGGCGCGATCTGCTACGGTCACAGGATCGAACCCGTTTGCCAGCTTGTTCTCTGTGTTCAGGGTGCGCGCACGGAAATGCGGCAGGCAAGCAGCGCCCGCAGCATCGGCCATTCGACCGGCCAGCGCGACAAACTCGGTTAGTTGATTGGAAGACATGTCAGACAAGTTAGAGACCCGGGGCAAAGTACTCCCGTCTTTTGCGCCCGGATCTCCCCCCCGTCAATCCGCAGCGCCACCCTCGCCGGTACGCTGCGGAGCAAGCGACTGGTCAGGCGGCGTCGCTGAGGACGCGCGCCAAATCGAAGAGGCGACGGCGCTGTGTCTCGGGAATCGTGTAATAGGCGCGCACAAGGTCCAGTGCTTCCTTGTCCGTCAGGATATCTCCGTTCGGTGTATCGATCCCGGCATGCTCGCCTGCAAGGCCTTCAAAGAAAAACGCGACCGGCACATCCAGTGCGGCTGCAATATCCCAAAGACGTGACGCGGAAATCCGGTTCGTGCCGGTTTCGTATTTTTGGATCTGCTGAAACTTGATACCCACTTTGTTACCAAGCTGCTGTTGGGTCATACCGACCATCCAACGCCGTTGGCGCACGCGCTGACCCACATGTACATCTACTGGGTGCTTCATAACTCTGCTCTCCAAATACATTGCCGTGACACGGATATCCAAAGACAACGCAAGGACCGGGCCACTTCGGTAAAAATTCAAGAAAAACTTTAAACTAATTGCGGGCAATCAGGATTGTACTTGAAAAACATGTGTTTACGAGCCTCACGGTCAGCTGGCGTAAATCGGTCCAACTTCAAGTTGCAGCGCACAACACCTGCGGTTTTGCAAAATGCAAAATGCAACCCATGCGAGATTTTCGCATTTTGCAAAACGCCTCGCATTTTGGTTATCATCCCGCAAAGGTTGTGCGCCGGCCCAAATCAGGATTTCGTCCAATTGGACAACGAAACGCAGCAAAAGCCCCTGACAGGCCGGAAGCGCCGTTTTCAGCGTCCAGCGCCGCTTGGTAGGCTTATGCAGCCGAGCCTCGCCATTTTCAGCTTGCGGCTCGGCCTCTCGCCTGTCGCTTGCGTTCGTGGGGGTCGAGGAACCGTTTGCGCATACGAACAGACTGGGGGGTCACTTCGACCAACTCGTCATCATCGATATAGGCAATCGCTTCTTCCAACCCGAACCTTGTCGGGGTGGTCAGCTTCACGGCTTCATCCTTGCCGGATGCACGGACGTTGGTGAGCTGCTTGCCTTTCAGCGGATTTACCTCAAGGTCGTTGTCCCGGCTATGCTCGCCAATGATCATTCCCTGATAGACCTTCTCGCCCGGGATCACGAACATCCGTCCGCGATCCTCAAGATTGAACAGCGCGTATGCAACGGCATCGCCCTGATCCATCGAGATCAGAACACCCCGGCGGCGGCCCTGAATCGCTCCCTTGTAGGGCGCCCAGTCATAGAAAACCCGGTTCAGCACTCCGGTGCCGCGCGTATCGGTAAGGAACTCGCCGTGATAGCCGATCAGCCCGCGCGACGGCACATGCGCGACGATTCTGGTCTTGCCAGCGCCCGTCGAGCGCATTTCAGCCAGTTCGCCCTTGCGCTCAGACAGTTTCTCGACCACCGCGCCCGAATACTCCTCATCCACGTCGATTGTCGCTTCCTCGATGGGTTCCAGCCGCTGGCCACCTTCATCGCGGAACAAGACCTGGGGACGCGAGATCGACAGCTCAAAGCCCTCGCGCCGCATGTTCTCGATCAGGACACCCATCTGAAGCTCGCCGCGTCCCGAAACTTCGAACGCCTCGCCGCCCGCGGTATCTGCCACCTTGATCGCCACGTTCGAGTCGGTTTCACGCATCAGACGGTTACGGATCACGCGGGACTGGACCTTGTCGCCCTCACGCCCCGCAAGCGGCGAGTCGTTGATCCCGAATGTCACCGAAATGGTTGGCGGATCAATCGGCTGCGCCGGAATCGCCGCATCGACGGAAATGTCACAAAGCGTATCGGCCACCGTCGGCTTGGTCATCCCTGCCAGAGAGACAATGTCACCTGCCCGGGCTTCTTCAACCGGTTGGCGTGCAAGTCCGCGGAACGCGAGGATCTTCGACACGCGGAAGCGTTCGACCTCGGATCCGTCACGCGCCAGTGCCTTGATGGTCGTCCCCGGCTTCAGCGTGCCTGCCTCGACCCGGCCGGTCAGCAGACGTCCGATGAAAGGGTCCGCGTCCAGCGTCGTGGCAAGCATCTGGAAGGGCTCGTCCGCGCGGGAGATCTGCGCGGGCGCGGGCACGTGCGACACGACAAGATTGTAGAGCGGCGAAAGATTTTCGCGGGGCGCATCCAATTCCTCTGCCGCCCAGCCATTTCGCCCCGACGCATACAATGTCGGGAAGTCCAGCTGTTCATCACTCGCGCCAAGGTTGGCAAACAGATCAAAGACCTCGTTCAAAGCACGGTCAGGCTCTGCATCCGGCTTGTCGACCTTGTTGAGCACCACGATCGGGCGCAGACCAAGCGCCAACGCCTTCGAGGTCACGAACTTGGTCTGGGGCATCGGCCCCTCGGCAGCATCCACCAGCAGCACCACGCCATCGACCATGGACAGGATACGCTCGACCTCGCCGCCAAAATCGGCGTGACCGGGCGTGTCGACGATGTTCAGCCGAGTGCCTTCCCATTCGACCGAGGTACACTTGGCGAGGATCGTGATCCCGCGCTCGCGCTCGAGGTCGTTGGAGTCCATGGCGCGTTCCGCCACCGCCTGCCCCTCGCGAAAGAGGCCCGACTGTTTCAGCAACTCGTCAACCAGGGTCGTCTTGCCGTGGTCAACGTGCGCGATGATGGCGATGTTTCTCAGATCCATAGAGGATGCTCCCGTTTCCAAGCGCGCGCCTTTAACACGCCAGTCGTGACAAACTAGTGTCAATGTGGTCGCGGCGCCACATTGTGGGTTTCAGGCTGCAACCGCAGCGGATCCACGGTAGGCTTCCCGGATCATGCCTGCCAGCGCGTCCAGCGGCTCGCGCGCCAGTGGCCGCGCCGCGTAACCGCGGTAAATGTTGATGCGGGTCGAGGGCAGGTCCGGCAGCGCACCGCCATGATGCACCCGTTCAAACTGCGGTCCGATAGCGCTTTCCAACACAGCATTGACTGCCAGATCCGCAGCCACGGTCGCCTCGACAGTGCGAGTAGACCCAGTGTCCACAGCCATCTCCCAAGGAATGTTGGCGTGATCCAGCGCCTCCAACGCCCATGGACGGAACATGCATTTGCGTTCAAACGCAAGCCGGATCGGACGCGACCGCCAAGCCACGCCGCTTGGCGCGCCAACCCAGACAAGTTCCTGCGACGTGATACAATCCGCCGTGGCCGGGGTCTCGTTCTCGGTGGTCAGGATCAGATCGACTTCTGCCGAAGCCAGCATTTCCTTCAGCTTCATCGTATACGACGAAATCAGCTTGACCCGCATCCGGGGATATTCCCGATCCAGTCGGCGCAGGATCTGCGGCACATGTGGATAAACAATATCAGAAGGCACGCCGAAGGTTATGTCACCTTCGAAAGCCTCGTCAGTCATGCGCGCCCAGACCTCGTCGTTCAGGCGGAGCATCCGGCGACCATACGCCAGCAGCTGCTCGCCCTGCGCGGTCGGGGCGACACCGCGCCCTGCGCGATCCAGTAGTGGCTGGCCCAGCGCCTCCTCAAGACGTTTCAACTGCATGGAGACAGCCGATTGAGTCAGGTGCAGCTGCTGTGCGGCACGAGTGACGCCGCCCGCCTCCAATACAGTCACAAAACTGCGCAGCGCAGTGAGGTCGAGGTTTCGAGGCATCTCATCACTCCTTGTGATGCATAGTCCCATAAACATTCATTTCACTTATATATCACGATGCCGGATATATCAACAAGCGCGATGCAGCGCTGAAGTGTATCAATCTGAGTGATGGAGGCGATTATGAATATTGTTGTTCTGAACACCCCTGCGATCCCGGTACGCAACGCGCGCAAGGCGGGGTTTTGGGCACGTGTATGGACCGCCTTCACAGTATATGCGGAGCGCCGCGATTTGGCGGATATGAGCGATCATATGCTGGAAGATATCGGGTTGAGCCGCGAAGACGCCTCGATCGAGTCCCGTCGGCCGATCTGGGATCTACCTACACATAGATAGTTGCCTATCTTTCGATAGATACAGAGACCGTGCTGGCCGTCAGCGCATACTCGGCCAGCACTTCATAAATCGGCCCCTGTGCGCCAAGATACGACCGGTAAAGGCAAAATCTATCCGCCGTGAACGCCATCCGCGCGCGTGCATTGTTGCGCTGGATGTATAACCCAAGCGCAATCACATCCTCTCCCACCAATCCACGCCCAAAGCGGGCCAGTGTGATGTGCGGATGAAATTTGCACGATTCCAGGGCGACTCCGTAATCCCGTGCCGTCTGCCGGACTTTCTTGCGCAATGCCTTTAGTGGCGGCACAGGTACTACATCCGCAAACAACGCCCGCGGGTTTTCGCTGCCAAATATATCCATCCCCGTCGCTTCGATCGCGATGGCCTCTGCATCGATGCCCGACAACCCGTCATGAATGTCCTCGACCACCGGGCCGGGATGTTCGCCCAGAAAGGCCAGCGTCAAATGAAAGTTCTCGCGCGGAACGAGATTGCCGATCCTCAGCCCGACTTGAGCGCCCTCCAATGTGCTGCTCACGTCATCGGGCACAGGCAGCCCCACGAAAGCCCGGATCATTCGGCGACCCGGTCCAGCAATTCCAAAGCCTTGGGCCCAACCGACTCGACGATCTGCGCGACGCCCTCGCGGTTCGGGTGAATGCCGTCAGGCTGCATCAGGCCGGTACCGACCAGACCGTCGAACGCGTTCTCCAGCAACAGTGCCCCCGCGGGTCCGGCAACCGACGCATACACGCTGTCGAACGCGTCCTTCCACGCCTGACCATAATTCAGCGGCGCCTGCATCGCGATGATCAGCAGCGGCAAATCTTTGCCACCCACTGTTTCGGCCATGGCCGCCAGATTGGCCTCGGATCGCGCCGGATCGATCCCGCGCAAAAGGTCATTGCCACCGAGCCAGACGATCACCGCATCCGCGCCATCTGCCAGCGCCCATTCCGTGCGCGCACGGCCGCCTTCTGTCGTATCGCCCGAGACACCCATGTTGACCACCACGACATCGCGGCCCTCGGCCTGCAGCCATGCCTCCAGCTGAGGAACAAAGCCCTCGCCGGGCGGCAGGCCGTAGCCGTGGGTCAGGCTATCCCCGATGGCGACGACCTTCAGGGGTGCGGCGTGTGCGGCACCGGCCACAAGCACAAGGCACAACACCTTGCACCAGCCCAGCAGGGCCACATATCTGCCAGATAGCAGTCGGCGGAGTAGGATCATGGCGGAACCGGTAATAGACCTCACGGATGTGGGGCTCAGCTTGCCAAGCCTGGCCGGTCCTGTCGAGATCCTCCGCGATATCAATCTTGTGATCATGCAAGGTGAACGGGTGGCAATCACGGGTCCGTCGGGCTCGGGCAAGTCATCGCTCTTGATGATAACGGCGGGGCTGGAACGCGCGAGCCAAGGCAGGGTTGCTGTGCTGGGCGCCGATCTGACAACTGCCGGAGAGGACGATCTGGCGCGCCTGCGCCGCGCGCGCGTCGGTGTCGTGTTCCAGAGCTTCCATCTGATCCCGACCATGACAGCAGTCGAGAACGTTCAGGTTCCGCTGGAAATCGCCGGCCACGCCGACCCGGCTGCGACAGCGCATGACATCCTCGACCGCGTGGGGCTGGCCGACCGGGCGCGCCACTATCCCGGACAGCTTTCCGGCGGCGAACAACAGCGCGTCGCGCTTGCCCGTGCGCTTGGCCCCGGACCGCAGATCCTGCTGGCCGACGAGCCTACCGGCAATCTGGATGGCGCAACCGGGCAGGCCGTGACGGATCTTCTGTTCGAACTGGCGGATGCGACAGGGGTCACGCTGGTGCTGGTGACGCATTCGGACGCGCTGGCAACCCGATGCGCCCGGCAAGTTCGGATGACCAGCGGCAGGATCGCGGCATGAGCGCGGATGGCGTTTTTCCGGAGCAGGCCACCGCAACCAAAGGCGGCACCTCGCTGTCATTTGCGTGGACAGTGGCATTGCGCGAACTGCGCGGCGGACTCGCGGGCTTTCGTATTTTCCTTGCCTGCCTGATCCTGGGCGTCATGGGATTGGCCGCTGTCGGCTCGGTCACCTCCGCCATCCAGCGTGGGCTATCGGCAGAGGGCCAGTCGATCCTGGGCGGCGATGCGCAACTCAGTTTCGCCTACCGCTTCGCGACCGACGAAGAACGCGCTTGGATGGACGCGCGCGGCGAGATATCGGAAGTCGTGACCATGCGCTCGCTTTTGCGCAAAGGCAGGGAACAGGCACTGGCGGAGGTCAAGGCAGTAGACGGTGCCTATCCACTGTACGGCGCAGCGACCGTTGCGGGATCCACACTCACCGAGGCACTTGGTACTCTTGATGGTCGCCCGGGGCTGGTGACAGAACGCGTGCTTGCCGATCGGTTGGGTCTTAGCCCAGGCGATCCTGTTCAGCTTGGCGGCGGTCAGTTTACATTCAACGGCGTGCTGGAAGCCGAGCCCGACCGTGCATCCGGCGGCTTTGCGATGGGGCCGCGCGTGCTGACCTCGGTCGAGGGGTTGCGCGCGGCAGGCATGCTTGCGCCCGGCGTTCTGTTTGAAAGTCAGTACCGCCTGCGGATGCCGGACAACGCAGACCTGCGCGCAGTTCGCGCCAACTTCGAGGACAGCTTCACGGAATCAGGTGCGCGCTGGCGCGACCGGGACCGCGCGGCCCCCGGCATCAGCCGCTTCGTCGATCGTCTTTCGGCGTTCCTCACAATAGTCGGCATCGCAGCTCTGGCTGTGGGCGGGGTCGGCATCGGCGCAGCAGTGCGCGGCTATCTGAACCGCAAGATCCCCACAATCGCTGCACTACGTACATTGGGTGCGACTGCGGGCACCGTGTTCTTCGCCTACCTCTTCCAGATCGGCCTTCTTGCTGTCCTCGGCATCGCCGCGGGCGTCCTGCTGGGAGGCGGCCTGGTTGCAACGCTTGGCCCCGTACTTGCGGCTAATCTGTCAATCCCGGCGGAGTTCGGGTGGTACAGCGCGCCCCTGCTGGAAGCGGGATATTTTGGCCTGCTCGCATCTGCCGTCTTCACGCTCTGGCCACTTGCGTGGCTGTTGCAGGTGCGCCCGGCCGAGCTGTTCCGCCGCGATGCGGAACTGCCCCGGCAGATACCTGCGATGCGTGTGCTTGGCGTGCTGCTTGGATTGGTCGCTATCCTGATAATCAGCATCATCGGTTTGTCTGCGAATCCGAAGCTGGCGGCATGGTGCCTTGGCGGGATCGCAGGCGCTTTCCTGATCCTGCGTGCACTCGGATGGCTTGGTGCCCGGCTGGCCCGTCGGCTTTCGCACTCCACCTTGGCGCAGCGGCGTCCCGGACTGCGGCTTGCGCTTGGCGCTATCGGAGCTCCCACCGCAGGCACGCCCGGCGTAGTGCTTGCACTGGGGCTGGGGCTGGGCGTGCTCACCACTATCGCCCAGATCGACGCCAACATGCAGAACCTGCTGCGCGACCAGTTGCCCGAGAAAGCGCCCGCGTTCTTCTTCGTGGACATCCAGTCGGCACAGCTGGACCAGTTCGAGAAGATTGCTCTTGCGACTGACGGGGCGGATCGGCTTGCAACCGCCCCGATGCTGCGCGGCGTGATTACCGAACTGAACGGCGTGCCTGCGGGACAGGCCAAG
>JBGCFK010000348.1:0-11800 GCA_045106875.1 Paracoccaceae bacterium
GAGCGTTAATGGCGTTCTCGATCGCGCCTTCGTTCAGATAGGCTGACATCTGCTCGGCGACTTGCAAGGCAACATTCTCCTGCGCCTCCGTCGTGGCCGCACCAAGATGCGGGGTCACCACGACATTGGGCAGTCCAAAAAGCGGATTCTCGTTGGCAGGTTCCTTGTCGAAGACGTCAAAAGCCGCACCTGCCAGCGCTCCCGACTTCAACGCCCCTGCAACGGCAGCCTCATCAACCAACCCGCCACGCGCACAATTGATCAGCCGCGCACCCGGCTTCATCTTGGCGATCCGCTGCGCGTTCAGCAATCCAGCCGTCTTCTCGGTCTTGGGCAGATGAAGGGTCACAAAGTCCGCGCGGACCAAAAGATCGTCGATCTCCTCGATCTTCTCGACACCCAGATCCTGCGCGCGGTCGGCTGAGAGGAACGGGTCATATGCAATCACCTTCATCTTCAACCCGATGGCACGCGCGGCGACCACCGAGCCGATATTGCCGCAACCCAGAAGTCCAAGCGTCTTGCCGGTGATCTCGACGCCCATGAACTTGGACTTCTCCCAGCGACCATCATGCGTCGACGCATTGGCCTCGGGGATTTGCCGAGCCACTGCAAACATCAATGCAATCGCGTGCTCAGCCGTGGTGATCGAGTTGCCAAACGGCGTGTTCATGACCACGATCCCGCGCGCCGATGCAGCAGCGAGGTCGATATTGTCAACGCCAATCCCGGCGCGCCCGATGACCTTGAGGTTGTCAGCCTTGGAGATCAGTTCCGCTGTGGCCTTGGTCGCCGACCGCACGGCAAGACCATCATACTGGCCGATGATCTTGGAGAGCTTTTCCGGATCCTTGCCCAGTCCGGGCTGAAAATCGACTTCGATCCTGTTGTCCCGGAAGATGCGCACAGCATCTTCAGACAGCTTGTCAGAAATGAGTACTTTAGGCATGTGTCTTATCCTGTTCGATCAAGGCCGGCCGTCAACGTCGCGCCTCTTGCAGCGCCGCACTCGGCCGGTGGTGAAATGTGGTCGCCTCTGGCTGATCAGGCGGTTGCTGACATCCGCAATGCAGCAAACGCCCAATCGAGCCATGGCGTAAGTGCCTCGACATCCGATGTGTCGATCGTCGCACCGCACCAGATCCTGAGACCGGGCGGCGCATCCCGATATCCGTTGATATCAAACGCAACACCTTCGGCTTCCAGCATTCCACAGAGTGACTTGGTAAATGCTCGCTGCGTTGCCTCGTCCATCCCTGCGATCTCCGGGTCAGTTATCTTCAGGCAAACCGACGTATTAGAGCGCAAAGCAGGTTCGGCGACCAGGTTTTCAATCCAGGGCGCCTCATCCACCCAAGCTTGCAGCGCGGCTGCATTCGCATCAGCCTTCGCCATCAGAGCATCCAGACCACCGATACCGGAAGCCCATTCGAGGGCATCCTGATAGTCGGCAACACACCACATCGAAGGCGTGTTGATGGTCTCACCCACAAAAACACCGTCAATGAGTTTCCCACCCTTGGTCAGACGGAAAATCTTTGGCAAAGGCCAGGGCGGCGTGTATCGCTCCAGCCGCTCCACAGCCCGAGGCGAAAGGATCAGGATGCCGTGCGCCGCCTCACCGCCAAGCACCTTCTGCCACGAAAAAGTGGTGACATCGAGTTTTGCCCAGTCAAGCGGTTGCGCGAAGGCAGCAGATGTTGCGTCACAAAGCGTCAGCCCAACACGATCTGCAGGGATCCAGTCGGCATTGGGCACCCGTGCGCCCGAGGTCGTACCATTCCAGGTAAAGAGCACATCGGCTTCAGTCCGGACTTTCGTGAAATCCGGCAGCGTCCCGTAAGGCGCCTCGAGCACACGGCAATCATCCAGCTTCAGTTGCTTGGTGACATCCGTCGCCCATCCTTTGCCAAAGCTCTCCCAAGCCAGCACATCGACAGGGGCACCCCCCAGAAGCGACCACATGGCCATCTCATAGGCGCCAGTGTCCGAGGCAGGTACGATGCCGATCCGATAGCCCTTGGGCACGCCTAGCATCAAGCGTGTTTGCTCGATTGCAGCTTTCAACTGCGCTTTCAGCGGACCAGCCCGGTGGGAACGCCCGAGTTGCGCTCTTGAGGCGACCGACTCGGCTGACCAGCCAGGACGCTTTGCACAAGGACCAGAAGAGAATTGGGGACGCGCAGGCCGAAGCCGCGGTTTTTCGGGGAACGTCATGGGACGCGCTCCATCGTCAAGGGCGAGATTGCTGAGCCCGCCCCGTTCGCCCTTTGCCGGGAACGTGCCCGGAGCGGGCATAAGTCGAACTCTGTAAGCAGGTCAAGCTGCAAGATCTGAACACAGCATGACAATTGGTGATGCCCTTCACCACCACTTTGCAACAGCTGCCAAAAGTGCCACCAGCGCCATCTGACAATCAAGAGATCGGCAGACGAGCGAAGCTAGGCGGCCACCGGGGGCATGGCCGCGTGCCGGCTATCCTGCCGCGCGATCGACGGCTGCACAGATCTCGTCAACGACCCCTTCGAGAAGAGCTGCATCCTCGGATTCGCCCATGACCCGTATCAGGGGCTCGGTCCCCGATGCTCGGATCACCAAGCGCCCTGAAGCCCCTAGCCTCTGCTCACCTGCCGCGATGACCGACTTCACTGAATTGTCCTCAAGCGGACGCGCAGCACCGTTGAACCGTACGTTCTTCAGCAGTTGAGGATAGGGCTCAAACAGATTGCAAAGCTCGGATGCTGGCCGGTCTTCCTCGGTCAGGGCCGCCAGCACCTGAAGCGCAGCCAACAGGCCATCGCCAGTGGTCACGTGATCGGTCATTACGATATGACCGGATTGTTCACCACCCAGATTGTACCCATTCGCGCGCATTTCCTCGACCACATAGCGGTCACCGACCTTGGTGCGGATCATGTTGATGCCCTTGTCGGCGAGCGTTCTTTCGAGCCCCAGATTGGACATCACGGTGGTGACCAGGGTCCCCTTGGCAAGCTGAGCTTCCGCAAGCCATCGGGTTGCGATCAGTGCCATGATCTGGTCGCCATCGACCACCCGGCCCTTTTCGTCGATGATGTGGACCCGGTCAGCGTCGCCGTCCAGCGCAATACCCAGATGTGCGCCCTCATCCACGACTGCCTTCTGACAAAGCCCCGGATCAGTCGAACCGCAGCCAAGGTTGATGTTCTCACCATTGGGATGAACACCTATGCGCGTCACATCCGCCCCCAGCTCCCACAACACTTCTGGCGCAGTCCGGTAGGCCGCACCGTTGGCGCAATCGACGACAATCTTCAAACCGGAAAGTCCCCGACGGCGTGGAAAGCTTGCCTTGGCAAACTCGATATAGCGCCCGCGTCCGTCATCCATGCGCGCAGCGGCGCCCATGCGCACAGGTGGCGCAAGCACCGGCTCACCTTCCATGCCGCGCTCAATAGCGGCTTCGGCCTCGTCAGAAAGTTTGTATCCATCCGGGCCAAACAGCTTGATCCCGTTGTCCTCGAACGGATTGTGGCTGGCCGAGATCATGATGCCCATGTCTGCCCGCAAAGAGCGGGTCAGCATTCCCACCGCTGGTGTCGGCACTGGACCGAGAAAATGCACGTCCATGCCGGTCGACAGCAGCCCGGCCGCCAACGCAGTTTCGATCATGTAGCAAGAACGCCGAGTATCCTTGCCAATCACGACCCGGTGGCGATGATCGCCGCTGGTAAAATAGGCGCCCGCTGCTTGACCTAGCCGCATGGCGACCTCGACAGTCATGGGGTGCTGGTTCGCACGGCCGCGTACACCATCGGTGCCAAAGAGCTTGCGAGTCATAGGTCGGTCTCCTGCAATGCCTCCCACACGCGGACGGCCTGCACGGTTTCGGCCACGTCATGGACGCGGAGGATTTGCACGCCTTGGGCCAAGCCCGCAAGCCCTGCTGCAATAGAACCGGGCGCGCGGCGCGCGGCAACGGTCTCGCCGGAGAGCCGGCCAATGAACCCCTTGCGCGACACACCCAGCAACAAAGGGCACCCGAGGCCGTGAAAGACCGACAGGTTCCGCAGCAATGTCAGATTGTGTTCCAACGTCTTGCCGAAGCCGATGCCCGGGTCGATTGCGATGCGGTGGCGCAAGATGCCGGCTGTTTCGCAAACCGCAATCCGCTCGCTCAGAAAGTCAAAAACCTCTGCCACCACATCCGTATATTCTGGTGCATCCTGCATTGTGCGCGGATCGCCCTTGGCATGCATCAGGCAGATAAACGACATATCCTTCGCGACCGACAGGCTTTCGGCATCGTAGGTGAGCGCGGAGACGTCGTTGAACATGCTCGCCCCGGCTGCAAGGGCCGCCTTGGCAACTGCGGCCTTTCGCGTATCAACCGAAATGGGTGCAGTGCATCCAGCGGCGCGCAGGCCCTGGATGACCGGAACAACGCGGTCGATCTCGACCGTCTGTTGGACCGTCTCGGCATTGGGACGGGTCGATTCTCCACCGATGTCCAGAATATCAGCCCCTGCTTCGACCAATGCCAAACCATGAGCAACTGCGCCCGGTGTGTCACCCAACCTCCCGCCATCCGAGAAACTATCTGGCGTTGCGTTCAACACGCCCATGATCCGAGGACGGGACATATCCAGCCCCATCAAAGGCTCCCGTGTCGTGTAAAGGCGCGTCAGGCGTTCTCGCGAATCCGAATATAGCGGCGATACCGCGTCAGCTGGAAGTATCTCGGCAGGACCCTCTGCCCCCGAGATCTCGATCTCCCGATACCCCACAAGCCCACCTGCCAATGAACGCGCATTCGGCCAGCCCGGCGAACACGGAATTGGGCGGAATTTTTTCAACATGTTTTCCCCGTCTATCATTCAGGGTTAACGGACGCGGTCACTTGTCGCAAAGAGAAATTAACACAATGAAAAATGTCAAATCTTCTGCGGTATTCTGTGCGTGTATTATAGAAATTTTACCAATCTTTTTATGTATATGTGTGGGGCCCAACGCTTTATCCTACCCTTACCATCGTGAAGCTTTTGCACCTCAAGGTGCTGAAGGCCAACGATCTGGTTGAATGCAACTCGGTCCTCCTGAAACCAGACGGCCAGCGCCCTGTTTCGCCTATCCGATGGTTGCGATATCGCCGGAGCGAGGCGGGAACTCCAGGCCCTCGAACAAGCCGTTTCACCGAGAAACAGATTATCGGCCCGTACCTCGTCGATATATTCATCGCAGCGGGGGCGGCCATCCCTGCCAGCCGCCCAGAACAGATCGGCGCCACCGGCCAGCCCTTTCGGCATCAGATCCTGATTCTGAAATGTCACGGGCCACGAAAGTGCCGAGGATCCCATGTATCGTTACGATGAATTCGACCATCGCTTGGTGGCCGAATGCGCGGCCTAGTTGTTTGAGCCCAGGGTTTGTTGGTGCGATCCTTTCTCCAGAATGGAAGGAAGCACTATGGACCAAGTTCTCTACGGAAGCGCCAAGACAACGCACGCCCGGTCGAGAACCCAGACCCCCAATGCAAAATCAGACAGCTGATCGTCAAGATTTCTGACTGTATCAATACCTGCGGACATCACCATGTGGGCGCCATCAGCATCCTGGGAATCGATAAGGCCGGGGTCGAGAGAGACCAGATCACGCTGGGCGCAGATACGTCGGAAAGCGCAACACTCGGCGACCGCACCGGATCCGGTTTCTCGTATGACAACGTTCCGGATGTGGTTGAGCAGGTTAGGATACGCATCTTTGCCAACGCCACAAGAGCGACCTTCCTGCAGAGCTTGAGCGCCATATGGATCGCCTACCCCTTATTTCTGTGGGTTTCCGCAGTTTCAAGGATAAGTGCGGATTTTCGATTGATCAGCGCTCGCGTTCCTACGCCCCTCTCGTCGCCACCAGTTCGGGCGCCAGCTTGGACGCGGGTTCAACGAAGCTGAAATCCCGGATTCTGCAGCAACCCCTCAACCGGTCGAGCCATGGGTGGCGCAGTTTCGCAAAATCAACTTTGCATACCAACGTGGCCGATCACTGCGCGCCATTCAGGATCAACGCATGGGCAGCGCTTGACAAAAATCCCGACAATTGCGGCGCGCCCCGGGGCGGGTGAGATTGCAGAACGACAGCACCTCAAACTGCCCTCACAAGAGAGGGTGCGCTGCGGCTAGTCCAGCGTGACGTAAGGGCGCTCGTGCCACCAAGTCACTGCGGCCCACTTTTCACCTGCTGCCACAGGCACTCCTGCATGACGCGACAAGCCCGCCATTTCACGGGACCCAGCCATGCAATTGCCCCAGACGACCAGCCGCCCAGGTGCGGGGCTTACAGACACGCCAAGTTGATCAAACTCAGTCTCGCCACCAGACTCGACGGCATTCAGATAGATCATTGTCGAGAACAACCGCTGGCCACCCCTTGCTTCGAACCGGGCCAGAACCTCTGGATCGCCTTTCAGCATGTAACCATCAAAATGCGGCTTGAACTCCTCGCCGCCTTGATAATGCAAGACAATGAGAGGTTCGGCATGGGTAACTGGCATCCTGAGCGCCATACCAAGCTTCATCAGCACTGGAAGGATCTGGGGGAAGTCGGCAGGAGACAGCGAGCAATCCTGATTAGTGCGCGCCTCGGACACTTGATCGACTGCATGGGTCGAAGACACGCGTGCCCGGCGCATCCTACCTCTGGTGAGACCCATAAGGTCCGTACACTCCTGATTGCTCAGGAAATCGTCAACTGTGGCAACCAGCGGATTGATGTTCCAGACCTTTGCGTCCAGACTCGCAATCATGCGTCCGGCGCCTCCTCGGCCGCATCACCATCTTCGTCCTCATCGCCCTGATCCGCGATCCAGGCGACCGAAACAACCTTTTCGCCCTTGCCGGTGTTGAACACCTTGACCCCGCCTGCCGAGCGTGACCGGAACGAGATACCGCCCACAGGGCAGCGGATCGACTGGCCCGCATCCGTGACCAACATGATCTGGTCATCCATCTCGACAGGGAAGTTGGCCACGACAGGTCCGCCGCGCATGGCCTTGTCGATAGCCTGAACCCCCATCCCGCCACGTCCGCGGATAGGATAGTCATGACTGGACGAGAGCTTGCCAAGCCCACCTTCAGTGATCGTCAACAGCAATTCCTCGGCTGCTGACATCTCTGCATAGCGTTCCTGGGAAAGACCAACATCGGCCACGACTTCCTCGTCATCGGCCACTTCTTCATCGTCGGTCGCACCGGCAACAGCGCGGCGCATCTTGAGATAGGCCTGCCGTTCCTCGGACTCCGCGACGAAATTGCGGATGACGGACATCGAGACCACTTCGTCGCCCTTGGACAGCCTGATCCCGCGCACCCCAGTCGAGGAGCGTCCCGTGAAGACACGTACATCCGTGGTCCGGAAGCGGATCGCCTTGCCGAGGGCGGTCGACAACATCACATCGTCGTTCTCGTCGCAGATGCGCGCACCGATCATGCGCACGTCCGCGCCATCCTCGAACTTCATAGCAATCTTGCCGTTGCGCATGACATTGGTGAAATCGCTGAGTTTGTTGCGCCGAACATCACCTTCAGATGTCGCAAACACGATCTGCAGGTTCGCCCATTCATCTTCCGGTTTGTCGACCGGCATCATCGCCGCAATCGAGACGCCCTGCGCCACCGGCAGCACGTTCACGATGGCCTTGCCCCGGGCATTGCGTCCCGCCAGCGGCAACCGCCATGTCTTCAGCTTGTAGACCATGCCGTCAGTGGTGAAGAACAAAATGGGCGTATGGGTGTTGGCCACGAACAGCCGCGTGACAAAATCCTCGTCCTTGGTCGCCATCCCGGCCAGCCCCTTGCCGCCGCGCGCCTGTGCACGGAACTCGGTCAGCGGGGTGCGTTTGATATAGCCACCATGTGTGACGGTGACGACCATCTCCTCCTGCTCGATCAGGTCCTCATCATCCAGATCGCCATCATATTCGACAATCTCGGTGCGGCGGGGGGTATCGAACTCCTCGCGCACGGCTTTCATTTCATCGGTGATGATCGCCATGATCCGCTCGCGTGAGCGCAGGATATCTAGGTAGTCCTTGATCTGCTCGGCCAGACCTTTCAGTTCCTCGCCAATCTCCTTGATGCCCATGGCCGTGAGGCGTTGGAGCCGCAGGTCGAGGATCGCGCGGGCCTGCAAATCAGACAGGTTGTACGTCCCGTCCTCGTGGATTGTGTGGCTGGGATCGTCGATCAACCGGATGTAGTCGGCAATTGCTTCGGCAGGCCAGCGACGGTTCTTCAGACGTTCCCGTGCCTCGGCTGGGTCTGCGGAGGAGCGGATAGTTGCAACCACCTCGTCCACGTTTTCAACCGCAACGGCGAGACCGCACAACAAGTGCGCCCGTTCGCGGGCCTTGCGGAGCATGAAGGCTGTGCGCCGGGCCACCACTTCTTCGCGGAAGGCAATGAAAGCGCCAAGAAAAACCTTGAGGTCCAACTGCTCCGGGCGTCCGCCATTCAGCGCCAGCATGTTGCAACCGAATGAAGTCTGCAAAGCGGTGAAACGGTAGAGCTGGTTCAGCACCACATCGGCCGTTGCGTCGCGCTTGAGTTCGATGACCACGCGGACACCGTGCCGGTCGCTTTCGTCCTGGACGTGGGCAATTCCCTCGACTTTCTTCTCGCGTGCGATCTCGGCGATGCGTTCCTGACGCGTAGCCTTGTTCCCCTGATAGGGGATCTCGTCGACAATAGTCGCCCAGCGGTCCTTGCGGATCTCTTCCACATGGGTCTTGGCACGAATGATCACCGAGCCACGTCCGGTGTGATAGGCTTTGTAGGCGCCCGAACGCCCGAGGATCATCGCGCCCGTAGGGAAATCCGGCGCGGGCACATATTCCATCAGTTCGGCGATGGTCAGATCCGGGTTTTCGATCAGCGCAAGCGTCGCGTCGATCACCTCGCCCAAATTGTGTGGCGGGATGTTTGTTGCCATGCCGACCGCAATGCCCTGCGTGCCGTTGACCAGCAGATTGGGGAAGCGCGCAGGCAGAACCACAGGTTCATGAAATTCATTGGAGTAGTTGGCCTGGAAATCGACGGTGTCACGCTCGATGTCCTCAAGGAGCATTGTGGCAACCTTGGCCATCCGCACCTCAGTGTAGCGCATCGCTGCGGGGCTGTCCCCGTCCATCGAGCCAAAGTTCCCCTGCCCATCCGCCAGCGTCAGACGCATCGAGAAATCCTGAGCCAGCCGCACCAGGGCGTCATAGATCGCACTGTCGCCATGCGGGTGATATTTACCCATAACGTCGCCGACCAGACGGGCTGATTTCTTGTAGGGTTTGTTAAAGTCGTACCCGCCCTCGTGCATGCCAAAAAGAATGCGCCTGTGCACAGGTTTAAGCCCGTCGCGCAGGTCGGGAATTGCCCGGCTGACGATCACGCTCATGGCGTAATCAAGATAGCTGCGCTTCATCTCTTCCTCGACCGTGATGGTCGGGCCGTCATGGAATTGGCGCTCGGGAAGATCCGGACTTTCGGGCGGGGTTTCGTCGCTCAAGGTGCACTCCTACTGGCGGGGCCTGACCCGCATCATGAAGTTATATGACAGGGCCGAGGGCCACGCAACGCAGGACAGCGCAAAACCACCAATTATTGTGGTAGGAACGCCGCAGAGCTACGAGATTTGGCAATGAGGCGGTTTGGGCAGGCTACATTGGCCGCTCGGGCAGGTGTGGGTGGGGGCGGGCGCTTGACGGCTGAGCAGGTCACGCGTCGGCGTATGCCCGCATATGACGGAATGACGTAGCCTCGTCAGAGCACCGCCTTGCGGATCAGGTTCAGGCCCATCACCAGAAAGACCACCAGCACGACCGTGCGAAAGCGGTCCGAATCCAAGCGGCGGCGCAGGTTCTCTCCAAGTGTGAATCCGGCCAGTGCAGGAAGGAACATAACGATCGAGGTCATCGCCATATCGCTCGTTAACAAACCCGTCGACCAGAACCCACCGATCAGCGGCAAGGTTCCCGCAAAGATCATCACACCGGTCGCGGCAACAAAATCTTCCTTCTCCACCCGCCGCGCCATGAGATAGGTCACCATTGGCGGCGCCCAGATGCCCGTTAGTCCGCCCAGCACACCCGACGCCGTTCCCGCAACCACCTGCCCCGCCTTGTCGTACTGCGCTGGCAAGGCAGGCGGTGACCATGCGAGGCTCATCGCCGAAAACAGGCAGATCACACAGCCGAGTACAAGAATCAGCGTCTCTGTCGGGATCGCAGCTGTCAGGGTCAGGCTAATCAGCGCGATGAAAACCATCAGGCAAGCAATGAAGACCCCGAACCGTTGCAGTACAGCCATTACACGCCCCTGCCGATACATCTGCCACGCATTCGCGAGTAGCGAGGGGAACACCACCAGCGCGATCGCCTGCCGGGGATCCATGAGTTGGGACATCATCCCGACTGCTGCTGTCGGCAGGCCGATGCCCGTCGTCCCCTTCACCATTCCAGCCAGCAGAAAAATACCGGCGATGAGAGCCAGAAGCTCGGGTGCAAACCCGTTCATTCCTGTCCCTGACCGCGCTCCGTTACTACGGACTGACCAAGGTGGAAGTCCAACAACGCTCGGAATGCATTACGAAAGTCAGTGGCGATGTTCTCGTCCAATGGTCCTGGAGACAAACCTCTCGCCTGCAACACGTAGGCATTGAACCGTGTACAGGCATGCATCATCGCGGCAGAGATCCGCGCAATGGCGACCTCCTCGATCATGTCATTCGCCGGGTGAATGAACCGATCTGCCAACCGCATGAAGGCCCGCCGCGGTTCCTCGGTCAGTTCGTTGATGCCCATAAGCACATCTATGGCGGCATCCGGCACCTGCCCCGGCGCCACCGGGGTCCATGCTTCTCGGCGCAACTGCTGCGCGGCGTGATCGCGCAACTCCTCATCAAAACGGGCCGTCAGCCAGTCTCGGGTGGTCAAGTCTACCTCAGCCCCCTCTTCGACCTGCGACTGCATCGCGAACGCAGTGAACCGGGCACCCGCATAGAGGAACGCCGCCCCAACCTGTTGCTGCGGTTCTTGTCCCACCAGCCCATTGGCCGTGTTCAGGAACACATCGGCAGTCTGGTGGAAAGCCGCCATTTCATCTTCGGGGATGGCGGGCCAGCCTGTAGAATCAGTCATGTGAGCCTCAGAACGGGATCTCGTCGTCCATTCCGCCGCCACCGCCGCTTGGGCCAGAGGGCGGACCACCGCGATCATCATAACCACCGCCGCCGCCCGAGCCGCCACCGGAACCGCCGCCAAAGCCACCGCCGCCGCCCTCACTGCGGCCATCCAGCATGGTCAGCGTACCGTCGAATCCGTTGATCACGACCTCGGTCGAGTACCGGTCGGCACCGCTTTGATCCTGCCATTTCCGGGTCTGGAGCTTACCTTCAATATAGACCTTCGAGCCCTTGCGGAGGTATTGTTGCGCAACCCGGACCAGCCCTTCGGAAAAGATCGATACGGTGTGCCATTCGGTTTTCTCGCGCCGCTCGCCAGAGTTGCGATCCTTCCAGGTCTCGGATGTCGCGAGGCGCAGATTGCACACCTGTCCGCCATTCTGGAAGCTGCGCACTTCGGGGTCGGCGCCCAGATTTCCAATCAGCATTACTTTGTTGAGGCTGCCTGCCATGTGCTGTCTCCCGCGCACCGATTCTCAATTTGCGCGCGACGTTACTCGGGAGTGAGCGCGCTGACCAGTCCCGGCCAAACGCTTGTTGCTCGCCTGATGGACAGGGCGTTTGGCTGTGCTGATTTCTTTGGACGTCGGCTGTG
>JBGCFK010000349.1:0-2502 GCA_045106875.1 Paracoccaceae bacterium
CCGCTCTCGCGGTATTTGCGCTTTTGGCTGGTGTTGCGCGTTGAATTGAGCGGAGCGGATTTTGCGAACTGACGAACCTCTCTGACGATTGGGACCTTCTCAATCCGATGACAGGAGGTTTCGATGTCGGATGAATATATCCCCGCCCTGCGCCGCCGTTTTCTCGAAGATATGCGGATCAGGGGGCTGCAGTCGAAGACGCAGACGATGTATTTACGTGCCATGCGTGACTTTATGCGGTTTCTGGGGCGTTCGCCGGATACGGCGACGCCGGTAGAATTGCGGGCGTTCCAACTGGACATGAAGGAACGCGGTGTTGGCGCCCCGACCTTCAACAACCGTTTGACGGTTCTGAGTTTTTTCTTTGCTACGACGTGCCCGCGTCCGGAGATGAGGCGGCACATGCGATATCAGCGTGCGGCGAAGAAGATCCCGGTGGTGCTCAGTGCCGAGGAGGTCACGCGCATTCTTGAATCGGCACCCGGGCCCGGGCTCAGGTATCGTGCAGCCTTCAGTGTAGCCTATGGCGGCGGGCTGCGCGTGAGTGAGGTCACCCATCTCAAGGTCGGCGATATCGATAGCGACCCCCTCTCGGGTCATTGCTACGCAATGCCCTGCCGGGCAACGGGATGCTGATCCGGGTCGATCAGGGCAAGGGCGGCAAGGATCTACATGTGATGCTATCCCCGAGCCTGCTGGAACTGCTGCGCGACTATTACCGCGAAGCCCGGCCTGCAGGCTGGCTATTTCCCGGTCGCAACCGGGTTGATCCGATCTCTACCCGGCAGTTCAATCGGGCCTTCGGGGTGGCTTGCGACTTCGCTGAGATCAAGAAGAAAGTCTCGCCTCATACGCTGCGACACAGCTTTGCCACGCATCTGCTGGAGGGCGGGACGGATATCCGGGTGATCCAGGTGCTGCTCGGGCACGCCAAGCTGGAGACCACGACAGTCTATACCCGGGTGGCAACCAAGACGATCCGGGATGTGACCAGCCCGCTGGATCTGCTGGTGCAACGGGAGGCCGGGGCAGGATAAACCCCAGCTCCGATGCCCCGCCCCAAACTGGAGGTCGCGGATATCTTCCGCGCCCATGGTGCTGCTTATCGTCAGGAACATGCAGGCCACCTGAACCTGCCGCAGTTGAAGGTGATGTCCGCCATCGAAAATTGCCGTACGGCAGCGCTCGGTGGGCATGTCGCGGTCTGCACCAGGTGCCACCACCAGCACATCGCCTATAACTCCTGTCGCAACCGGCACTGCCCAAAGTGTCAGGGTAAGGTTGCGCATGACTGGATGGAGGCTCGGGCGGAAGATTTGTTGCCGGTTGAATACTTCCACGTGGTCTTCACTCTGCCATCACAGATTGCGGATGTTGCTTACCAGAATGAGCCAATGGAACGCCAATGGTCCGAGAGACGTTGGCGAATGCCGCGCTCTATAATCTTCTGTTCAAGGCATCGTCACAAACGCTACTGACAATCGCCGCCGATCCAAAGCATCTGGGTGCAAAGATTGGCATGACCAGTGTGCTGCATACTTGGGGCTCAGCTATGACGTATCACCCGCACGTGCACGTCATCGTGCCGGGTGGTGGATTGTCTCCGGATGGCACTCGGTGGGTCGCTTGCCGCTCGGGGTTCTTCCTTCCGGTGAAGGTGCTATCCCGACTGTTCCGGCGTTTGTTCCTGGAAGGTTTGGCCAGACTGCACAAGACAGACGAGCTTAAGTTCTTCGGCGATCTGTCAGAGTTGAACGATCCCAATGCCTTCGCGGCCCATCTCGCGCCCCTGCGTAAAACCGATTGGGTGGTGTATGCCAAACCGCCCTTCGGCGGACCAGAGGCGGTGTTGGCCTATCTCAGCCGATACACGCACCGAGTCGCGATCTCAAACCACCGGCTGGTGAGCGCTGATGCGGACAGCGTGGCCTTCCAGTGGAAAGACTACCGCATCAAGCGCGGTGATCGCAAGAAGGTGATGCGATTGCCTACGTCCGAGTTCATCCGCCGCTTTCTGATCCACGTTCTGCCCTCCAGCTTCCACCGCATCAGACACACAGGCTTCCTCGCCAATGGCATCCGCCGCAACAGGATCGCAAAGATCAGGCGTTTGCTGGATGCAGAGCCAGAACCGATGCTCACACCAGATGAAGGAACCAGGGACGACCCGGACGAAGTGCACGCTCAACCGCCGTGCCCAAAATGCGGTGGTGCCATGATCGTGGTCGAGGCCTTCCTGCGTGGCCAGACACCCAAATCACGTGCACCACCAGCACCATGGGAGGACGCCGCATGATACTACGTGAACATCTGGCTCATTCTTGCGCAGACGCCGGGCCCATTCGTGCGCCCCTGAATTCTAACGCGAAGTGCAACGGTCTATGCGAAGCGCAATCTGACATCTTTGCCGAGCTCTGAGAAGAGTGCCTGCAGTGGCGTGCGATTGCCCAGGCATTTTCTCGGCGTGAGGTTGTAGGTCATGACGATCTCGGCCATGTCCTC
>JBGCFK010000035.1:0-3381 GCA_045106875.1 Paracoccaceae bacterium
CCCCGAGAGCGAGCGTCGGGTGAGTGCTCGCATGCACTACCGTGGCGCGAGAACTCACGCGCCCTACCATTTTGTACAAGCAATCAAAATATCGTTTTGACATGTAGCGTCTGTTACAGTCGGGTTGCCGCTGCCGGTCTATGATCTCCTCATCAAGTCAGACAAAGGAGACTTCAAATGACCAACACGATTAAAACCGCACCCGCCGAGATTGCCGAAACCCAGCTGGAAGATATCTCGGGCGGGCCTCATTGGACGACCTGGGATCCGCCGACCTACCTGACCGGCGCCGAGGTCGAAACCGCAACACGGGGCGCGCAGGATGCAACCATTCGCAAATGGGATATGGGAAGCATCGAGGGCTGAGCAAGGGTAGGGTGGGGTTCCACCCCACCCGTGGCAACGCTGACTACCGCAACCTTGCCTGCACAATGTAGGCCGTGATGGTCGCCTCGCCTAACGCGCGGGCGGCCTCCAGCCGGTGGTAGCCCTCGACCAGGACGATCTTCGGCTCCTTGCCCTTCTTGTCCAGACGACAGCTTATCGGAACCTTCTGGCCGTTCTCCAATATATCCTCGGCCAACGCCTCGACCTTGGCGGGGTCCAGCGTCTTCACGCGTTTCACAGGTACGTGGATCTTGTCGGTGGGCAGTTGGTGCTTTTCCAGCATGGCGGCTCCTCTGCCTTCAGCCTCAACCATCGGCGCGCGCGGGTCAATCGTGCGACTTCCTGTAAATACGCATGCCATACGCTTGCGGTACGCATGCCATACGCTTGCCATACGCTTGTTTTCCAGAGCCATCCCCCGTTGTATTCGCATCCACGCATTCGCGATTGCCGAGAATCGGGGCGTTTGTTACCCTATGCGGGCCCGGCAGATAGGGGCATGAACTGGCCTGACGACGATCCTGACCTGCGCTCGACCAAGAAGGCGCGCAAGAGGGCGCGGACGTGCTTCAGTCCACGCTTTGAAATGGGTATCTGGCCCGTTTGAGTGGCCTCAGGTACCCTCAGGACAGGGAGTTTTTCCCATGGCGACAGGTATGGTCAAGTGGTTCAACACCACCAAAGGCTACGGTTTCATTGCGCCCGACGATGGCGGTAAGGACGTGTTCGTGCACATCACGGCTGTGCAGGAGTCAGGTCTGGACGGCCTGAACGAAAACCAGAAGGTTGAATTCGAATTGTCCGAGGCCCGCGACGGGCGTCAGGCTGCCATTGATATCAAGCCATTGGAATAAAGAGATATTACGAGACTACAATGTGTGGGCATTGATTTCCACAACGTTCATCGCCGGATCGTAAGTGTAAAGCTGGTGCATTCCGGGCATGGCGTAGACACCTGCGTCATCGAACGGCCAGTCCGCGGCGCGCATGCGGGTCATGACTGCCTGCAGATCCGGCACCATGAACGCCGGGTGCCCGCCGATGGAGGGGTTCACCGCAAAGCCGTTCCGGCTGCCGAACATTGGATCCGGACGTATCTAGTGCAGCCCGCGATTGCCGTCGCCAAGCGGGAAGATCGTCAGATCGTTGGGGTCGATTGAGAAATTGCCCTGAGTGCCGCCACGGTCCCAGGTTCCCTCAGTCATGCCAGCGATTTCCGCAAAGAAAGCAGCGCTTTCGCGCACATCATTGGCCTGCAGGTTGACGTGGTGGATGCCCCAGTTCCAAGTGCTCTCCCATGGCTGCAGCCCATCCGGCCAATCCTCGTCCATCACCTGATTGAACTCGATCACGTTCCACGAAGGATCATAGACGTAGATCTGGTGCACACCCTTCATGGCGTAGATCCCCGCATCCGAATAGGGGATCGCGGCCTTGTCGAGATTGTGCGCAACGACGTTCAGATCCTCGACCGATATGGCCACATGCCCGCCAAGGGTCGGGTTGTGCAGGAACCCGTTGTCCTTGGGGAAAGTCGCGATCGGGCGCACGGCATGGATACCCCGGTTGCCGGAACCAAAATAAGCGATCATATCGTCGGAATGCCCGATCTCGCCCAGTTGCTCCGCATCTGGATAGGACCACGTGCCCTCGGACAGCCCCAGCAGATCGCGCAGAAACCAGCGCGTCCGGGCTACCTGAGGGGCGCACATGTTGACGTGATGAATGGACCAGCGCATTGAAATCTCCCCGGGGCCTTTCCGGTAGCATAGCGAGGGTGGCATGGCTGGCAAAGACAAGGTTGTGATGCGCTCGATCGAGGCGCCGGGCGGGCAGCTTTGCGTTGATCTCTTTCGACGGACAAACGGCCGCTGGGGATGGGCCGAGTACCGGCGCGATCCCGAGGATGGCCGTGGATGGCAGGATACGGGCAGTGTGGGACGAGACGGCTTCTCGGATGAAGAAACGGCGCTTCTCGACGCCTGTTCGAATGTGGCGTGGTTGCGGCAGGTCCTCTAAGTTCGAATGATTCGTCTGAAGTTTCCCCGAACACCCCTTTTTCCGAGCGCTGCAGTCGCATCGTGCGTTGCGTCTTGCGAAGTTCATGCGTCGAAATTCGCAAAATAAATCAGTGGCTTCTGGGGATATCCCATAAACAAAATCCACCTCAGGTAGAGTAATCAGTTAGCAAAGCCTGCGAATCTGAGGTACCATGATGGTTATTGATTACCTGTGTGTCGGCCTGTTTCTCGCCGAAGGGAGCTTTATGATGGACGCAAAACTACCGCCGATGGATCTGAGCGCGTTTCTGGCTGATCCTGCAAATCTGACCATATTCGGACTGGTCGCGGTGTTTCTGTTTGCTGTGCTGCTGCGTGCTCACAAGGAAACTGCTTTAGTTGCCGTCGCAGTCGCCGCGATAGGGTTTCTGGTCACGGCGTAACCGGGCCAGTTCAGAAACTACCACCAACGTGCAGGCTTTGCCGCGAAACCTGATCTGCTTTCCAATACGCTTGCGGTATTCAGCAGATCCGCCTCGCCCCATGGCTGGCCAATAAGCTGGAGCCCCAGCGGAAGGCCATTTGCACTGAGCCCGATTGGCACCGAGATACCGGGCAGCCCTGCAAGGTTCACCGTCACCGTGTAGACGTCTTGCAGATACATCGTCACCGGGTCCGAGACCTCGCCCAGTGCAAAGCCGGGATCAGGTGTCGTCGGGGTCAGGATTGTGTCGCACTGCGCCCAGGCGTCTTCGAAATCCTTCAGGATCAGGCGGCGGACCTTCTGCGCGCGCAGATAGTACGCATCATAGTAGCCTGCCGACAGTACATAGGTCCCGATCAGAATGCGGCGCTTGACCTCCGGGCCAAAGCCCTCGGCCCGGCTCTTCTCATACATATCGACGATACCGTCGCCGTGACCGGTTTTCGCACGATGGCCATACCTGACCCCATCATAGCGCGCGAGGTTCGACGAGGCTTCTGCCGGTGCAAT
>JBGCFK010000350.1:0-3954 GCA_045106875.1 Paracoccaceae bacterium
GAGTGATCGCTGGCCTGCGGAGGCAGCCAAGGTTTCTGATCGAGATCAACGGCCACAAAATCTGCGAATACGTTGCGGATTTTGAATACATCCCGATCTCCCCTGACGGGGGTATCGGGGCTCGAATTGTCGAAGACGTGAAGTCAGAGGGAACCCAGAGAGACAGCGTTTACCGGCTGAAAAAGAAGATGTTCGAAGCCTACTACGGCCTCAAGCTGACAGAGAAATACGTCCGAGTGCCCACCGCTTTGCTCGGGTAACACACCACCAACCACCAGAAGGAATCACACATGCTTAATCTTGCAGACGTCAAGACTCGAAAGTCCACAAAGCCAAGGATTCTGACCGTCTATGGTCGACCCGGCGTGGGCAAGACCACGTTCGGCGCGAGCTTCCCGGATGCGGTTTTCATCCAGACCGAGGAAGGCGAAGGAGATCTAGAGATCGCGTCCTTCACGCCGGAGGACTGTTTCCGTGACTACACGTCCATCATCAGCGCGCTGGCGCAGCTCTACAATGACCCGCACCACTTCAAGACCTTGGTGATGGACTCGATCAACCACCTTGAGCCGTTGCTGTTTGCGTTCATCTGCCAGAAGAACAACGTGTCATCGATCGAGGCCATTCCCTACGGCAAGGGCTACACGTTTGCCGAGGAAGAGTTCCAGAACTTCTGGACGTGGCTGGAAACCCTGCGCGCTCAGCGGAACATGAACGTCGTGCTGCTCGGGCATCCGGAGGCGCTGACCGCGCCCGATCCGCACCTCGATGAGCACAAGCGCTTTCAGCTGAAGATGCACAAGAAGATGGCCGCATACGTGGTTGAACGCAGCGACGCCGTGATGCTCTTGGATCGCCTGACTATCGTTGCCAAGGGCGAGGAGGTGATGGGTAAGACCATGGCTGGCAGGGCGAAGTCGTCCGGCCAGCGCGTGCTCTACACCGATGGCGGCGCATCGTTTGAGGCGAAGACTCGCTTCAAGGCCCCGGAGCAACTGATGATCCCCGAGGTCGGCGGCTACGACATCTTGGCGCCCTACCTGCCGGGCCAAGACACGCTTGGCCAGATCGCCCCTCACCACCCTCTCGCTGCTGCTGCCGCAGCCGCTGCTCAACCTGCCGCCTAAGCGGCCCACCAATTTAGGAGAACACTCACATGGCACAATTTGCACTTACCGATCAGGACATCCAAGACGCACAGGCCGAATCCAGCGGCGGCGGCTTCGCCCCGATCCCGGCCGATTTCTACAACCTCTATGTTGAAAGCGAGTCTTGGGTTGAGAGCGGGAAGCACCGGGGCATCGAGGAGCGCCTTGGCTACAAGCTCAAGGTGGTCGTGTTTGATGGGCCGTATAAGGGCCGCGTGATCTTCCAGACGCTCTGGAACGCGCATCCCAAATTCCAGCCGCAAACGGATGGTGAACGCAAGGGGCGCAAGCTGTCGAACCTTTGGCTGATCAACTGGGCGAACGCGCTCGGCAAGACCGGGGCGGCGCTCAGCGACACCACGCAGCTGCATATGATCCCGTTCTGCGGCAAGGTTACGATCAGCAAGGGGGAACTGAAGAAGGACGGCTCCGGCGAGTTCTACGATGACTCCAACGAAATCCGCGGGGACTCGATCAAGCAGAACGATCCCGAGCTGGCACAGCGTCAGGCCGCGAAGAAGGCGGCGCAACCGCAGGGCGCAGCTCCCACCGCAGCCCCGATGCAGGCTCCCACCGCAGCGCCCGCCCCAGTGCAGCAGCCCGCACCCGCGCCGGTGCAGCAACAAGTGCAGCAGCCTGCGCCTATCCAGCAGCCTGCGCCCGTCCAACAGCCCGCGCCGGTGCAGCAGCAGGCGCCAGTGCAGCAGCCCGCGCCCGCCCCGGTGCAGCAGCAGGCGGCACCCGTCGCCCAGATGGCCCCGCAGATGGCTACGGGTGATCCATCCTTGACGGCAGGGCCGTGGGGTCAGACCCCCGCCTAAAAGATTGCCGGGCGGAGCAGACATCCCCCACAGGTACGTCCGGCAAATAGCGGTGCCCTAGTGGCAGCTCGGGGCACCGCATCCAAGGTCTCACCACACCGAGAGGAATCACACATGGCTGACTTCAGCGCCAATCTAAGCGAAAATCTTACCGTTGACCTGATCGACGCGGCTGAGGAAGCCCGCGCCAACGGTGGCAAGGAATACACCGGCTACGGCGTGAGCGTGAGCCGCGTCGGCGGGTACTGCACGCGCAGCCTGTATTACGACCTGATCTGGGCCAGCGCCCGCGAGCATATCAAGGCGAAGACGGCGCGCATCTTTCGGCGGGGCCACTGGGAAGAGTCTTCCATGGTGGAGCGCATGAAGCTCGCCGGTATGGAGGTGCTGGAGGTCGATCCAGAGACAGGCAAGCAGTTCGCCGTGAGCCGCGCCAAGGGCATCATTCGCGGCAAGATGGACGGCAAGGTGTTGGGAGTGCCGGAGGCTCCCCAGACGTGGCACGCTCTGGAGATCAAGTCCGTTAGCCAGAAGGATTTCGTCGCGCTCAACAAGCACGGCCTGCAGAAGGCGAAGCGTGAGCACTGGTATCAGCTGCACGAGGGCATGTCGGCGCACAGCTTGACGCGCGGCCTCTATATAGCAGTCAACAAGCTGACAGACGAGCTGTTTGCGGAACGTATTCGGTACGACGCGAAGGAAGCCACATGGACCGAGGAGCGCGTCTTGGGTGTCGTGAATGTCACCCAGGCACCGCCCCGTGAGCAGGATGATCCGAACAAGGCACCGTGCGCATGGTGCAAGCACAAGGATGTGTGTCACTTTGGCGTCCCCGTGCGCCGCTCGTGCCGCACCTGCACCAGCTTCACCTTCACGGCCAATGGCATGGGCACCTGCGCGCGCTGGAATAAGCATCTGGGGCCGAAGCACCAGATCGAGGCATGCCCTTCGCACTGCACCATTCCTGATCTGCATGTCGGCACGCCCGTCGAGGTGGACGAGGAGCGCCATTCGATCATGTATCAGATGCCGAACGGCGCGATGATCTGGGACGGCGAGCGCAGCGATGAGGTCGTGGCGTGATCCAGCTCCGCGACTACCAGCGTGCCGCCATTGACGCACTTTGGGACTACTTCCGGTCGGGCGCGGGCGGGAATCCCATCGTGGCATGTCCCACGGGCGCGGGCAAATCAGTCATCCAAGCGGTGTTCCTTGAGGAGGCCCTGACGCAGTTCCCGACGACTCGAGTCCTGTGCGCGACGCATGTGGGTGAGTTGGTCCAGCAAAATGCTATGGGCATTCGAAAGAACTGGCCGCAGGTTCCGATGGGGATCTATGCGGCGGGGTTGGGCCAGCGAAATCTCGGGCAGCAAGTGACGGTCGCGTCCATCCAGTCGATCTACAAGCGCGCGGCGGCGCTCGGCAAGGTGGACCTCCTGATGATCGATGAGGCGCAGCTGATCTCCCGCAAGGGGGAGGGCATGTACCGGAAGCTGATCGACGCCCTAATGGAAACGAATCCGATGATGAAGGTGATCGGCCTGACCGCAACGCCGTACCGGATGGACTCGGGCAGCCTGATCGATCCCGAGGAAGGAACGATCTTCACCGACCTTTGCTACGATATCGAGCTGGGTTTCCTAGTGGAGCAGGGCTACCTGTCGCCACTGCAATCCAAGAAGCCGACTGCCGTTTTTGACCTGTCCGATCTCAAGCCCAAAACGCGCGGCGACTGGACCGAGTCAGACCTGTCGGAGGTGGTCGACACCGACAAGAACAACGGACCGGCCGTGGCGGAGATGTACCAGCTCGCCCATGATCGAAAGAAGTGGCTCGTATTCGCGGTGAATGTCGCCCACGCGCACAACCTCAACAGGCTGATCTCGGCGGGCGGGCGCAAGTCGCGCGTCATTGAGGGGAGCATGGATAAGGCGACCCGCGCGCAATACATCGCGATGTACCAGCGCGGCGAACTGGACTGCTTG
>JBGCFK010000351.1:0-3787 GCA_045106875.1 Paracoccaceae bacterium
GTGCCTGTCTCCGGTGGAACGCGCCATGACCGCTCTGCGATGCTTTTGGCGGGCACCGATCATGCCCGGGCGGCAGATGGGGCCGGAACAGCTGCTGCTCCGGGGCCGGGAAAGCGCTGCTTTTGTCGCCGTGACCGCCCCGGCCTGCGCCGGTGCTGCGACAGCGATTGTCGAGAGGCTTGCAGGCGCATTGCCAGACAGCGCTCTGCGTCCCATTCACGGTGACATGAAGCTGGAACATCTGTTCATGGATCAAGACAGTGTGACGCTGATTGATACCGAAAGCGTGTCCATGGGATTGCCGGACTACGACTTGGCGCAGCTCTACGGACGGCTATGGCAGGCGGATTTCGAAGGGCAGCTGCCTCAACCGGTCGTCGAGGCCGCCAGCACGATGGTGCGGGAAGAAGCCGGGCCGGACTTCGACTGGTGCCTTGGCATCGTCGCCCTGCGGCTGGCCAAGTTTTATGCCCAGCGTCCTACGCCGGGCATGACGCACGCCATCATGACCATGCTGGAGCGCCTGCGCTGATGCTTCGTGTCGCCCATGTCCTGAACTCGCCCGGCCGGGGCGGGGTGCCGCGCGTGGTTGATGCGCTCCTACGCCATGCGGATCGCAGCCGTATCGCGCCACATGTCTTCTACCTCAAGCCAGGAGACAATCCCGATCTGTTGGCTGATCTGGACATCCCGCATCGCACCCCCACTAGCGCCAGCAAGGCAACAGCGATGACGGACCTGATCGCGTTTCTTGATCGTCACAGGATCGACATCCTGCACACCCATTCCTACCGCCCCAATCTCTATGGACGGATGGCTGGCGTTGTCCTGCGCCCTTGCGGCTTGAAGCTTGTCGCCCATTATCACAACGATTACAGCGACAAGTGGGACGCTGAAGCGCTCTGCGTCGAACGCAGGTTGGCCGCTCTGACGGATGCCGCGATCGCGGTCTCTTCAGCGATCGCACGCCATGTGGCGGAGCGCGTTGGTATGGTCTGCGAACTGGCTGAGAACGGCATTGACCGACGGCGCGTGACCGGTGGAAACCGGGCCTTGGGGCGTGCTGCTTTGGCGGTGCCCGCTGATGCGCTGCTTGTTGGTCTGGTCGGGCGGGTCTGCCATCAGAAAGGGATCGATACCTTTGTCAAGGCGGCGGCTGCCACCGCGAAGGAATCTCCAAGCGTGCGTTTCGTGGTGATTGGGGATGCTGAGGACAAGGAACTTCTGAACTGTTTGGATGCGCGGATATCCAATTTAGGCCTTGCCGATCGTATTCGCTTTGCGGGCCACCGAGAGGATATGGCCGACATGCTGGCTGCGCTGGATGTGCTGGCCGCACCGTCCCGGTGGGAAGGCTTTGGGCTAATGCTGGTCGAAGCCATGGCGGCCGGGGTTCCGGTGATTGCCAGCAATGTTGGTGGCATGCCCGACGTTCTGGGGCGCGCAGGACTGCTTGTTCCGCCCGACGATCCCAATCTCCTTGCTGAGGCCATGGCCGCTTTGCTTGGCGATGCGGAGGGTCGGACAGACATGGCCACTCGGGGCCGCATTCAGTCGGCCCGGTTCGACTGGACCCGGACGGCAAACCGCGTTTGCAACATCTACGACCGGATCGCGAGGACGAAATGAAGCTCTTTCTGATCCGCCATGGCGAAACCGTCACCAGCGGCCGGACCTATGCAGGCCGAAGCGACGTGCCCTTGACAGCGCATGGGCACCAACAGGCAGGCGAGATTGCCGACCGGCTGGCATCGGAACAGGTGTCTTTCATCCTGACGAGTCCTTTGATGCGTGCGGTCGCAACCGCGCGACCTCTCGCGCGTCAACTTTGCCTGACCCCGATTGAAACAGCGTCGCTGATGGAGATCGACTTTGGCGACTATGAGGGGCGAGAGAAATCCAGCCTTGGGCTTAGCCTGCGCAAATGCCATGCCGAAACTCCTGTTCCGGGCGGCGAGTCCCTGCGCGACGTCTGGGATCGGGCAGCGGAGGTGGCGCGACTACTATCGGGCCTGCGCGAGACCGTCGGCGCGATTGTAGGGCATTTTTGGATCAATCGCCTGCTTTGGGGAGTGCTCAGAGGCCTGTCCTTCGAAGCTGCCTGCCAAAGCCGCGACTACCGGCCGTGCACGGGTTCATGTGTGGTGCTCCAATTACCGAGTTCGGTGGCCCAGCCCAAGACCGAGGAAGTGTGAGATGGACGGCCAAATGACTGGAACGAAGAACATGACACTTTATATCCTGTGCAGACACAAAATGACCCATCGCCTCGTCACCAGAATCTCAGTCACCATCCTTGCCGTATCGGCGCAATTGATGAATGCGACTCAGGCGGGCGCTGACAAGCTGCCTCCCTATGAGACGCCGCGCTTCGAAATTACCATGGACGACATCGACGGGACTCCAAATCAGCTGACCGACAGTCTGAGCGTCGGCGCGCAGATCGAGATCGAAACAACCGGTGAGATCAACTTCGATCTGGACCGCGAGGACGCCGAGGATACGCTGGAAACCGCGCCGAGCGCCAAGCTGAAGGCTCTCTATGCACCCGGGCCACATTTGCTGGCCTATGGCGAGGCCGAAGTGAACCGGCCCTTGATCCACTCCGATCCGGATAGCTCTCGGCCGGACCCGCGGCTGCGCATCAACGAAGCCTTCCTCGGCTATCGCAGTGCGGAAGGCTTTTCGGCCACCATTGGACGGCGCGAAGTTTCCCCGGATAGAGAATGGCTGTTCGACACAGATTTCGATGGTTTCGATATGGTTTATCGGACCGATGACTTCATGATCACGGCAGCGTGGTGGCGCGAAGAGGTGATCCGCAAGGACCTGCTGGGCCGTCACCGCGATGACCGGCCGGACTATCTTTATCTTCGCGGAGACGTGGCGCTCTCAGAGGACAGTCAGATAGGTGGCTGGTTGGTGGGCCAAAACGGTAGACGGCGCGACCGCGACACCGATCTTCTGCATCTGGGGGTCACGTCCTTGGGCGAGCTGAACTCGGACATCGACTACTGGGCGGAAGGCGCCTTTGTCATTGGCGAAGAGGACGGGCGCCCGGTTCGCGGCTTCGGGTTCGATATCGGCGGACTATGGGCAGACAGGTCCATCACCTTTCGTCCACATGCCGCTGCTGGGCTCGCCTTCGGTTCCGGAGATGACGGAGACGGTACGGACACCGCGTTTCGCCAGACCGGCGCGCAAGGAAACAGCCAGCGCTTCGGAGGCGTTTCCAGCGCCAAGATCTACGGCGAGTTGGTGGACCCCGAACTGAGCAACCTCTTCGTAACGACGCTGAGTATTGGAGTGCGCCCCACCGACCGCACATCGATCGGGTTGATATATCACGAATACTTTCAGCATCGCGCTGAGGACGAACTTCGCGATACCAATATTGACGAAGACCCATCAGGGGACAAAGGTCATCTGGGCAGGGAGGTCGATCTGGTCGTAGGAATAAAAGAATTCGAGAACATCGACCTGGAATTCGTCGGTGCTGTATTCCTCCCCGGCGGTGCGTTCGATGACGACAATGATTCCGCTTGGATGTTCGAATCCAAGATCGAGTTCAAATTCTGACAGAGAGCGCTGCCTAGGTCATGTTGACAAATGGCGGACCCAGAGCCGGGCTGCAACGATTTCGATGAACCCGAGGTAGCTGGCAGCCGTTTTGTCGTATCGGGTGGCGACCCTCCGAGTATTCTTGAGCTTGTTGATACACCGCTCAACCAGGTTACGCAGGGCGTACAGGAAATCGTCGAAGGGTTCGGGGTGCTTGCGGTTCTTG
>JBGCFK010000352.1:0-23386 GCA_045106875.1 Paracoccaceae bacterium
TGACGGCATACTCGGCGCGCAACCGGATCTGCTGGACCGTATCCGCGACTATGCGGCAGCCTATGCGGGCCGGATAGAGTTGCTTGGCATCGAACCTGTCCCGGGCGGCGAGAAGATCAAGACAGAGCTGACCTGGATCGAAGGCATTCAGGACGCCGTGCATGAAAAGGCCATAGACCGGCACTCGTATGTCATTGCCATCGGCGGTGGCGCGGTGCTGGACGCGGTCGGATTGGCAGCCGCGACGGCGCATCGGGGCGTACGTCATGTGCGCATACCGACCACGGTGCTGAGCCAGAACGATTCCGGCGTGGGCGTAAAGAACGCCGTGAACCTCAAGGGGTACAAGAATTTCGTCGGAACCTTTGCACCGCCATGGGCTGTGCTAAACGATTTCGACTTTCTCGATGCGCTACCGCCACGCGAACGGATTGCGGGCATCGCCGAGGCCGTGAAGGTCGCGCTGATCCGCGATGGCGTGTTCTTCGAATGGCTGGAGTCCCATGCCGACGATCTGGTGACTTTCCAACAAGGCGCTGAGGAATACATGATCCGCCACTGCGCCGAGCTGCACATGCGTCAAATAGGGCAGGGCGGTGACCCGTTCGAGATGGGCTCGGCTCGACCGCTCGATTTTGGGCACTGGTCTGCGCACAAGCTGGAGAGCCTGACCCGCCACCACGTGCGCCATGGTGAAGCTGTTGCAATCGGGATTGCGCTCGATGCTCGCTACTCGGTCCTGAAAGGCTTGCTGCCCGAAGGCGCGGACGAGCGGATCATTGCGCTGCTGGAACATCTCGGCTTCCGCATTTTCCACCCTGGCCTCATGCGCAAGGACGATAGCGGGAGACCTGCGATCCTGCGCGGCCTTCGCGAGTTTCAGGAGCATCTGGGTGGCGAGCTGACTATCACATTGCTAACCGGGATCGGTATTGGCCATGAGGTCCACGAGATCGATGCTGATCTGATGATGCAGGCTGCCCGCTGGATGGAAGCACGGGAAAGCAGCCAATGAAGCTGCCCGGCGAGCTGGGGCACCTCACCTACTGCCTGAACATCCATCCTGCCGAAACCTGGGAGGAATGCCGTGCCGCGCTGATCGGTACCGTGGCGGCGGTCAAGCAAGCTATTGCGCCGGATCTGACTTTTGACGTGGGGTTGCGGTTCTCGGCCGTTGCGGTTGAGGCGCTGGAGGACCCGGAGGCCCGCGCTGACCTCAAGCGGATCCTCCACGAGTACGATTATCGCGCCATCACGGTCAACGGCTTCCCCTATGGACCGTTCCACGGCACGCGGGTGAAAGAGGACGTCTACCAACCCGACTGGACGACGCCAGAGCGGCTCGCATACACGACCGGCCTGATTGAATTGATGGCGGATATCGGCCCTGCTGACCAGCCTGCCAGCCTTTCGACGGTGCCGGGCACCTACAAGCCACTGACCAAGGGACGCGAGGGCGAGATGGCGGAGAACCTGCTGCGTGCTGCGGCTTTCGCAATCCAGACCGAACAGGATACCGGGCGCACGGTTCAGATCGCTATCGAGCCCGAGCCGTTCTGTTTCCTAGAGACCATCGCCGAAACGGTCGGTTTCTTCCGTGATCATCTGTTTTCGGATGTTGCAATCGAGATGGTCTCGCGGTTCACCGGCCTGACGCGCGCCGAAGCTGCCGAGGCGCTGCCGCGTCATCTGGGCGTTTGTTATGATGTCTGCCATGCGGCGGTTGAGTACGAGAATCCGGCAGGATCCATTGCAGTACTGCGCGGTGCAGGCATTCCGATCCACAAACTGCAGTTGTCGGCGGCATTGCGCATTCCGTCAGTCAATGCCGAGGCACGCGCTGCGCTGGCCGCGTTCGACGAGAGCACCTATCTCCATCAGGTGGTCTCGAGCCGCAATGGCAGGCTGGCTTTCCAGCATGATCTTGCGCCAGCATTGGTCCGGGATGATAGCGATGGCGAGGAATGGCGGGTCCATTTCCACGTGCCCGTGTTTGTCTCCGAAATCCCGCCCTTTGCAACCACGCAGGATTTTCTGACCGAGATCCTCGCAATTCACCGCGAAGCTCCGGTCTCACCGCATCTGGAAGTCGAGACCTACACGTGGGGCGTACTCCCGGCTGGGATGCGCGGCGCGTCGATCGAGGCAGATATCGCGCGCGAGTTGCAATGGGTGCTGGACCGGCTGGCCTGAAATCTGCGACACCTCGACAGATCAGAGAACCGGGATGGCCATGAACCTCAGAACACTGCTTATCCTTGGACGGGTTTCAAACCTGCCGACCGTTTGGACCAACGCGCTGGCAGGGACGGTGCTTTCCATGGCTGTACCACCGCTATCGAATGGTGGGATGGGGCTGCTTCTGTTGTCCCTGTCACTGTTCTATGTGGGCGGCATGTATCTGAACGATGCGTTCGATGCCGAGATTGATGCGGCAGAGCGGGCGAGCCGCCCTATTCCCACGGGAAAGATCGGGCAGAGTACAGTGTTTTTGCTGGGCTTCGGGATGCTTGGGCTAGGGGCGGTGCTTGGGTTTTTGTTCAGCATGCAGGCGGGGCTGGCGGGGCTGGGGCTTGCGGCCTCGGTCATTGCCTACGACTGGTTGCACAAGAAGACTGCTGCCGCACCGTTGCTGATGGGGGCGTGCCGGTTTCTGACCTATGTGATGGCGGCTCTGGCTGCCGGAGAGCTATCGGATGCTGTGCTGATCGGCGCAGTGGGCTTATTCGCGCACACGGTTGGGCTTACCTATGCCGCCAAACAGGAGGCCTATGACAGGATCGAACGTGTTTGGCCGCTGGCGGTGCTGGCCTTGCCGGCGATCATCGGGGCATGGATGGCATATAGTCCATTCTTCTGGAACTTGCCTGCTTTCGTGTTGCTGGGGATCTATGTGGCTTGGACCCTGTGGGCGCTGACATACCTGTTCCGACGCGGGCCGGGAGATGTGCCGCGCGCGGTGGTAAGTCTGATTGCCGGGATTGCGCTCTTTGATGCTGTGGTGATTGCTGCAGTCGGGGCAAGCCTGCTGGCTGTGTTCGCGGTGCTGGGTTTCCTGCTGACGCTGGCTTTGCAGCGCTTTGTACCAGGAACCTGAGAGGAGCCGCGCGACAGCCGTTGCGCCTCTTGAGAGGGCAGGCTCGCGCGGTGTTGAGAGACCTGTGATTTTGGCGAGGTTGCTGGGTGTCATATCTCGCGGGTTGGTCCGCCGAACACATGTCTGAGCACGAGGTCCTTGAAGGCCGTGGCGGGGAGTGCGCCTTCCGGCATCAGATCAGGTTCTGACGAGATGACCAGAGGGCCATCGCCCGGATCGTCCGTCACCCTTCCATGCGTGCCCATCACGAGATCGGTGCGCGTGCATGAAATAACATCCAGCAACCCGCGAAATCCCAGCTTCCGCTTTGCCAATTTCAACGCCGGGGTGAGCTTGCCGAGTGGCATCTCCGGGTCGAAGAAAAGCTCGACCGGATCGTAGCCGGGTTTCTGGTGGATATCGACCGTCCGCGCATAATCGGGCGCCTTGGCGTCGTCCTGCCAGTAGTAGTAGCGGAACCAGGGATCAGGATCTGCGATGGCAACCAGGTCGCCGGAGCGGTCATGATCCAGCCCATTTACGCGCTTCTCCTCGTCGCCCCAGACAGCCTCGACGCCATCAAGTCCCGCGATGATGGTGCGCACCTCAGGAACGCGCGTCTTGTCCTTTACGTACACATGCGCGATCTGATGGTCGGCGACGGCAAAGGCCTGGGAGGCGCCGGGGTCGAACATCTCGCGTCCCAGCTCCATCCGCCACGCGATCATGCCCGCCTCGCGCAGAGCCCGGTTGATATGAACAGCATCGGTGGCCTTGGTGATCCCGTACTCGCTGACAACAATGATCCGTTGCCCGGTCTTGTCTGCGTGATCGATCAATTGCCCGCAGCAGGCGTCGATCTCGGCGAGATCCTTTTGTAGCCGTGGGTGGTCGAGATCTGGCCCAAGCCGTTGAAGATTGTAATCCAGGTGCGGCAGGTAGGTTAATGTAAGCGTCGGGCTGCGCGTCTCCATCACGTGCAAAGTAGAGCGAGTGATCCAGTCTGAAGATGTGATATCCGCCACCGGTCCCCAGAACTTGAAGAGCGGGAACTGGCCAAGTTTTGCGTCCAGCTCGTCTCGCAATTCGGTGGGATAGGTGTAGTGATCCGGGATCTTGCGCCCGTCCGAGGGATACATCGGCCGGGGTGTCGCTGACCAGTCCGCGCTGGCATACATATTGTACCACCAGAACATCTTGGCGCAGGTAAAATCGGAATCTTGGGCCTTTCCGGCATCCCAGATCTTCTCACCTGCTACGAGGTTGTTCGGTTGGCGCCACAGGAGAACCTGGCGCAGATCTTTGAAATACCATCCATTCGCGACCGCGCCATGCCCTGAAGGAGGCAACCCGGTTACCAGTGTCGATTGCACCGTACAGGTTACCGCAGGGGTCACGGTGTCGAGCGGCCGCATTGCCCCACGTTCCGTCAGCTTCCTGAGGTTGGGCGTATGCGCGCCCACCAGATTTGGCGCGAGGCCGACGGCCAGGATCACGAGTGTTCTGTTCATGGGTGTGATCCTTGCCGCAGGAATGCGCAACCGCAAGGGGTTGCTGTTGGATCGTGGGTCGCTTGCGTCTAGGGTTGTCGGAAATCAGAGCCATGATGGGAGGAACGCATGGCCAGCGCGGAGGAACTATTGCGCCGATGGGTGCTGTTGCGGACCGGTAATGCGGGGGGGTGGTTCAACGCGGCGCTGGAGGGAATGCAATCCGAAAGAGACTTGCACATCGTTCTGGGATTTGCACCGCGCAAGCTTGGAAAGACGGATCTGAAGCTCTCGCCTGCGGAGTTGGCAGATGCTGATGCGGCCTACTCGGGCTGGGATCCCTCGGGCTGGTCAGTGGACGGAGCCGCAAGGATAGCGGCTTTGCTGGCATTTCAGCCTTCTCGCCCGTTTGCAGAGGTGTTCAAGGATTTGCGCCGTACATCGGATGTGTCGGAGATGATCGCGCTTTATCGCGGTCTGCCGCTTTATCCTGATCCGGAGGCTCTGGAATTCGAGGTCGGGGAAGGTCTGCGTTCAAACCTCAAGCCCGTGTTCGAAGCGATTGCACACCATAATCCGTTTCCGCGCGACCATTTTGATGACCATCGCTGGAACCACATGATCCTGAAGGCACTCTTTGTCGGGTCCGAACTTGCTCCGATCACGGGGCTTGATTCGCGCTCCAACCCTGAGCTGGCTCGGATTTTGATCGACTATGCCAATGAACGCTGGGCGGCGGGGCGGTCTGTGACGGAGGAACTCTGGCGCCCGGTGCTACCCTTTGCCGACGAGCCGGCGATCCGGACAATGCTTGACCGCGCACGCGCCGATGGCCGCCTGACGACAGGAGAACTGGCATGATGCTGATTGATCCGCACGCGCACATGATCAGCCGCACCACGGACGATTACGAGGCCATGGCCGCAGCAGGCGTGGTGGCGCTGATCGAGCCTGCTTTCTGGCTTGGACAACCCCGTACGTTCGTCGGGACATATGTGGACTATCTCAGTACCATCGTGGGGTGGGAGAGGTTCCGCGCCGGGCAGTTCGGTATCCGGCACTATTGCACGGTCGGGCTGAACTCGAAAGAGGCCAACAACGAGGAACTGGCCGAGGGCGTCATGGAATGGCTTCCCCGGTTCGCGTTGAAAGACGGCGTCGTGGCGATCGGCGAGATTGGCTATGACGAGCAAACCCCACTGGAAGACAAGTACTTCCGGGCACAGCTTGAACTGGCGAAAGAGCTGGATCTGCCGGTCATGGTCCACACACCGCACCGGGACAAGAAGCGCGGCACTTCGCGGTCGATGGATGTCTGCGACGAGCACGGCATGGATCCTGGCAAGGTGATCATTGATCACAATAACGAAGAGACGGTGGCCGAGACGCTGCAGCGCGGATTCTGGGCCGGGTTCTCGATCTATCCGTCTACCAAGATGGGCAATGCGCGCATGGTTGAGATTCTCAAGCAATATGGTGGTGAGCGGGTCATCGTGGATAGCGCTTGCGACTGGGGTATCTCGGATTGTCTCGGAGTGGCAAAGACGGCGAAACTGGCGCTGGAAAGCGGCGTGCCCGAGGATGTTGTGCGAAAAGTCTGCTATCAGAACGCCCTGGATGCCTATGGGCAGTCTGGGCAGATGCATGAGAATGACTGGCTGAATCCACCCGAGATTGATCAGCGGACGCTCTATGAGGGCAACTCGATCCTGCGGGGCGGGCGTGAGCCCCGGATAGAGGCGCCGGGCGAGGGCAGGCGGGGCAATTTGTTGATTGAGTGAACAGGGCGTTTGGACGAGAGGGCCATCCGGAGGTTCTGCCTGCACATCTTCGAGGTGTTTTTGGCAAGATGAAGAGGATTAAGGAAAGATGAACAAGTCCGTAGCTCTTTCATTTTCGATTATATGTTTCACGTGAAACAGTACAGTCACAGGAAGGTTTGCCGCCGGTGTGCGTATGCAAAGAAAAAGGGTGCCCTAGGGCACCCTTGAATGACTGCCTTGCGGCAGGATTGGCTTGTTGACCAGCCTGTTTCCAGCGAAGATCAGTTCTTCGCGTAGTACTCGACTACCAGATTGGGCTCCATCATGACCGCGTAGGGGATATCGCCCAACGCCGGCGTACGAATTAAGCTGGCTGTCAGTTTGGAGTGGTCCACGTCCACATATTCTGGCACTTCGCGCTCAGCCGACTGAACAGCTTCCAGCACCAGCACCATTTCTTTTGCCTTTGAGCGCAGCGAAATCACGTCGCCGTCCTGAACTCGATAGGATGGAATATTCACGCGTTTGCCATTCACGTCTACATGGCCGTGGTTCACCAGCTGGCGCGCAGCGAAGATCGTTGGAACGAATTTCGCGCGATAGACCAGTGCGTCGAGCCGGCGTTCGAGCAAGCCGACAAGGTTCTCGCCTGTATCGCCTTTGCGGCGCTCGGCTTCCGAGTAGATCCGGCGGAACTGTTTTTCGGTCAGATCGCCGTAATAGCCTTTCAGCTTCTGCTTTGCGCGCAGTTGCAGGCCAAAATCAGACATTTTGCTTTTGCGGCGCTGACCATGTTGACCTGGCCCATACTCGCGACGGTTCACCGGCGATTTCGGGCGGCCCCAGATATTTTCGCCCATACGGCGATCTAGTTTGTACTTGGCGGACGTGCGCTTGGTCACGTGCGGCTCCTTTCAAAGTTGAGGCGACTTCCTCTTCTCCCCGAGAGGGAGACGACAGGATCCCAGTTTCCCAGGCCGCAGGCGCCAAAATGTCCGCTCTAACGAACGGAAGCCGCTCAATACACGAGTATGCCACAGTGTCAAGATGGGTAGCCATTGCAGGGCGGGGTGCAATCCCTGCAAAGCTGTCCTATGTCGTTAACATGATTTCACATGGACCGCAGGGGGCCGACATGAGCGATACCGAAACCAAACCCGCAAACCAACCCGCCGACTACGCACCTGCCAAGGTCTGGACTTGGGAGCAGGGCAATGGTGGCAAGTTTGCCTCGATCAACAAGCCAACCGCAGGTGCGCAGTACGACAAGGACCTGCCGGTTGGCGAGCACCCGCTGCAGCTCTATTCGCTAGCAACGCCCAACGGTGTCAAAGTTACTGTCATGCTGGAAGAACTGTTGGCCGCAGGCCATTCCGGTGCAGAGTACGATGCCTGGTTGATCAAGATAGGCGAAGGCGATCAGTTCGGGTCAGGCTTTGTTGGTGCCAACCCCAATTCCAAGATCCCGGCGCTAATGGATCACTCGACATCGACGCCTACGCGGGTGTTCGAATCGGGGGCCATTCTTCTCTACCTGGCCGAGAAATTTGGCGCGTTCCTGCCCAAGGAGCCGGCCGCACGCGCCGAGACGCTGAACTGGCTCTTTTGGCAGATGGGGTCAGCGCCTTATCTTGGCGGCGGGTTTGGACACTTCTACGCGTATGCGCCATTCAAGATGCAGTATCCGATTGACCGATTCTCGATGGAGACGAAGCGTCAGATGGACGTGCTCGACAAACGCCTCGCGACAAGTCAGTTCCTCGGCGGCGCGGACTATTCAATCGCGGACATGGCGGTTTGGCCCTGGTACGGGGTGCTGACCACTGGCAAGTTGTATTCCGGCGACGGGTTCAACGCAGCCGAGTTCCTTGAGACGCACACCTACAAGAATGTTCTGCGATGGTATGAGGAAATCGCCGCGCGCCCCGCAGTTATCCGTGGCCGCATGGTCAACCGGATGGCTGGGCCGCTGGCTGAACAACTGCACGAGCGGCATTCGGCAGCGGATTTTGACACCCGGACGCAGGACAAACTGCAAGCTGCGGAATGATATGAAGTTGCCCCGTTCCGGGCCATGCGAGGGCTCTGCCCTCGCGCTCCGGAGGTATTTTTGCAAGATGAAGACGATTGGAGCGTGGTTGCTTTGAGGCTAGCCAAAGGCCGAGTCCTTGAGCGTTTTCGGACCAACCTGAATTGGCCATGTCGCGAATGTCCCGGGACGGGGAAGCAAGTCAGGTTATTCGCGGCTCATTTTGGTCCGCAAACGCTATAGCTAGTCCTGATAGTACTTTGCGTTCAATGCCGCCTTGACCTCGGGTGAAACGAATTTAGAGATATCGCCGCCCATCCGCGCAATCTCCTTTACCAGCTTCGATGCAATCGCCTGGTTCTTTGCATCCGCCATCAGGAAGACCATCTCGATATCGTCGTTCAACGCCCGATTCATTCCGACCATCTGGAATTCGTACTCGAAATCGGCGACTGCGCGCAGGCCTCGGATGATAACAGTCGCGCCAACTTGCTCGGCAAACTGCATCAGCAGGTTCTCGAAGGGTCGCGGCTCGATGGTGACACCCAACTTCGAGGTGATCGGGGCCGTGGCCTCCTCGATCATTGCAACCCGTTCTTCCAGGCTGAATAGTGGGCCCTTGTCTCGATTGATCGCCACCCCGATCACCAGATGATCAACAAGCTTTGCAGCCCGGCGTATCACATCCATATGCCCATTCGTGACGGGATCAAACGTCCCGGGATAGAGGCCAGTGCGCACCTTGATTTCCCCCATGTTACTTGACCGCAGGCAACATTGTTGCGCGTGTCAGGTCAAGGGGGAAACCCTTGAAAATCAGTGCAAGTTCAACCGCTCAGCATATCCGCCATGGCGGCGTTCTCGGTTTCCATTTCTTCCAACCGGGCTTTGACGACGTCACCGATGGACAGGATCCCGATCAGTTCCTTGTTCTGATCCAGCACCGGCATGTGCCGAAAGCGGCCATCGGTCATGCGGGCCAGGATTTCAAGGGCGGTGTCCTCGGTGATGCAGCACTCAACATGGCTGGTCATCACTTGTGCGACCGAGGTCGAGAGAATGCCCGGTCCTTCCGCGCCGATCCGGCCCACGATATCGCGTTCCGAGACGATGCCGTTCACGCTGGAGCCAGTTTCGCTGACCACAATCGCGCCAATCCGGTGGTCCGACATGGTGCGCACAGCCTCACCGACGGTCGCGTCGGGATCTATCGTCACGACGTTGGAAGAGCCCTTCTTCTGCAGGATGACTGAAACTTTCATCGCGTTTCCTCCTTTTTTATACGCTAAAAGTCTCGCGATTGCCCAGTTCTGTCAACCACGGGTTGTGGCAGTGGTGCTGACGCATTCAGGTGTCGTCGTCGTCGATCAGGCTGGCTGCGGCGCGACGTTCGGCCGTCTCAACGGGCACGGTGCGCACGATCTGGCTGGTCGAGGTTTTGTAGTAATAAGGATCTTCCAGGATCTCGGGCGGGAGCTTGCCCTTGTCAAGCGTGCGCCGTTCCTGAGTCTTGATCTCGATGGTGTAGTCGGTGCCTGTGGCGTCGCCGGTTTCGAGGATTTCCGTGCGTAGTTCGGTCTCGCGTGCCTTGAGGCGCTTGAGCTCCTCGCGGATATGGCCCAGCTCGTCGGCGGGCGTCATGTTTGGGCGGTGGGTCATTTGTTGCAGACGAATGGGTGCTCTAGTGTTGCCTTGACGTCGCCGGTCAACATGCCAGTTTTGACCGTAGCGCATGCGGGTTTCCCGATTGAAACCTGGATAACATGAGAGCTTGAATGCATGGTTGGAGATCTCACGCTAACGGTCTGGCCGTTCTCAAGCTCCACGACAAACATATCAACTCCTCCGCCTTTCGGATAAGACACGTGGAAAGAGCGTTTGACCTCACCGGTCCTGGTTTCTGTTGAACGGGGTTCGATCGCCGTAAGAATGGACGAAAAGAAGCTCACCAGACCAATGCAGATCGCTGCAACAGCGAACTGTCGATTGTAGGTCTGCAGATGAAATTGTGACCCCAATCAAGCCGCCTCTTTCGTTGCACTCCCAACGATAGAGGTAATGTCGGCCATGATCCGGTTCAATTCGAAGTCCTTCGGCGTGTAGACCCGCGCCACGCCCTTGGCGAGCAGGGCCTCGGCATCCTCGTCCGGGATGATGCCGCCGACCACAACCGGAATGTCGTCGATCCCGGCGGCGCGCATCTGGGCCATGATGTCCTCCATCAGTTCCATGTGCGAGCCCGAGAGGATCGATAGCCCCACCACATGCACCGATTCCTCCAATGCAGCATTCACGATCTGCGCGGGCGTCAGGCGGATGCCTTCATAGACGACCTCCATCCCGCAATCGCGGGCGCACACCGCGATCTGCTCGGCCCCGTTCGAGTGCCCGTCCAGCCCCGGCTTGCCGACCAGAAACTTGATGCGGCGGCCAAGCCGGGTCGAGACGGTCTCGACATCCGCGCGGATACCGTCCAGCCCTTCTGCAGAGACAGCCGCAGCTTTTCCAACTCCTGTAGGCGCGCGATATTCGCCAAAGACGTCGCGCATCACGGCACCCCATTCCCCGGTCGTGACGCCTGCTTTTGCGGCCTTGATCGAAGCTGGCATGATGTTGCGGCCGTCCTTGGCTGCGGCTTTCAGGTCTGCAAGCGCTGCCTCGCAGGCAGCGCTGTCCCGAGCTTCGCGCCACGCGTTCAGTTGGGCGATCTGCTCGGCCTCGACTGCCGGGTCCACGACCAGAATGCCGCCTTCGCCGGTAGTCAGAGGAGATGGCTCGCTGGTGGCATATTTGTTGACGCCGATCACAGTTGTCTCGCCGGATTCGATCCGCCCCAATCGTTCGGTGTTCGAAGAGACCAATGCGCCCTTCATGTAGTCGATAGCAGCGACCGCACCGCCCATTTCGTCGATGCGGGCGAGTTCCGCCCGGGCGCCTTCCTTCAGCGCTTCGACCTTCTTGTCGACCACGGGCGAGCCTTCAAAAAGATCGCCGTATTCTAGGAGATCCGTCTCGAAGGCGAGGATCTGCTGCATCCGCAGGGACCATTGCTGGTCCCATGGGCGGGGCAGGCCCAGCGCCTCGTTCCACGCGGGCAGCTGCACAGCGCGGGCGCGGGCGTTCTTGGACAATGTCACCGCGAGCGTCTCCAGCAGGATGCGATAGACATTGTTTTCGGGTTGCTGCTCGGTCAGGCCAAGGCTGTTGACCTGCACGCCATATCGGAACCGGCGCAGTTTTGGATTGTCGACGCTGTAGCGATGCTCGCAGATCTCGTCCCAGAGATCGACGAAGGCGCGCATCTTGCACATCTCGGTGATGAACCGGATGCCGGCGTTCACGAAGAAACTGATCCGTCCGACCACGCCGGGGAAGTCCGCATCCGAGATCTCACCCGAGGCCTTGACCGTATCCAGTACCGCGATGGCTGTTGCCAGCGCAAAGGCAAGCTCCTGTTCCGGCGTCGCGCCCGCTTCCTGCAGGTTAGAGGAGCAGACGTTCATAGGCTTCCACTTGGGCACATCACCCGAGCAAAAAGTGGCCACATCCGAGATGAGGCGCAGCGACGGGGCAGGGGGGAAGACGTAAGTGCCCCGGCTAAGGTATTCTTTGATAATATCATTCTGGACTGTGCCAGTCAGCTTCGTTCGGTCTGCACTCTGCTCGTCCGCTACGGCGACATAGAGCGCCAGCAACCACGCGGCAGTCGCATTGATGGTCATGGAGGTGTTCATGGTCTCAAGCGGTATCTGGTCGAAGAGCGTGCGCATATCTCCGATATGGGAGACTGGCACACCGACCTTGCCGACCTCGCCGCGCGCCAAGCCATGATCCGAATCGTACCCGGTCTGCGTCGGCAGATCGAATGCCACAGAAAGCCCTGTTTGCCCTTTTGCAAGGTTGCCGCGATATAACTTGTTTGACGCGGCGGCGGTCGAGTGGCCTGCATAGGTTCGGAACAGCCACGGGCGGTCACGTTCGGTGGGTGTGGCATTCGCTTGAGCGGTCATCGGGGCACTCCTCTCCCAGGTCGGCGCATCTACGGCGATCTGAAGTATGCTGCATTGCAGCGGGATTATCGCGGCAAATTTTATTGCGCAAGATTAATGTTTGCGAAACTATTCTTGCGAGGTGCGGTGTGCGAACTTACTGGACATGGTCTGCCAGCTCCGCTCAAGCTGCGCTCATGTGGGAAACAATAGAAGTTCCGGTCTGGGCAGTTTGGTTGGTCGCTGTGCTGGCGATTGTGGGCCTCCTCGACAGAGTCATCACGCCGTCACTGCGCTGGGTGTTCCAACGCCGGGTCACGCGTGCCATCGACAAGCTTAACGAACGCCTGCAAGTGCAGATTCAGCCATTCAAGCTGACCCGTCGGCAGGTGCTTATTGATCGTCTGGTGCACGATCCGGCGGTGCTGTCCGAAATGGATGATCACATGGCTGAAACCGGAAAGCCGCTTGAAGTCGTCAAGGCGGAGGTCGAGCGATATGCCCGCGAGATCGTCCCGGCTTTCAGTGCCTATGCTTATTTTGCTGTGGGTGCACGGGTCTCACGATGGATCGCACAGGCTTTGTATCGCGTCCGGCTGGGTGCTTTTGACGAGAGTGCGCTGACCAGGGTCGACCCGCAGGCAACCGTGATCTTCGTCATGAACCACCGCTCGAATGTAGACTATCTGTTGGTCACATATCTGGCCTCAACCCAATCGGCGCTGTCGTATGCGGTGGGCGAGTGGGCGCGGGTCTGGCCGCTCAGCCGCATCATCCGTGCCATGGGAGCTTATTTTATCCGGCGCCGGTCGCGAGATGGGCTCTATCGCGAGGATCTGGCTCGCTATGTGCGCATGGCAACAGATGCAGGGGTCACACAGGCAATCTTCCCGGAAGGGGGGCTGTCGCGCGACGGGCGGTTGGCTCCGCCTAAGCTGGGACTGTTATCTTACATTGTGGACGGCTTCGACGCAGAGGTCCGCGATGTGGTCTTCGTCCCCGTAGGTCTTAACTATGATCGGGTCTTGGAGGATCGTCTGCTTCTGACAAGCGATGGCGCGCCAGGCGATGCGGCGCGGTTTCGCGTGAGTGGATGGACTGCGGTTGGTTACGTCGCGCGGCTCGCCTGGCTTCGGCTGACGGGCCGGCTATATCGGTTCGGCTACGCCTGCGTCAGCTTCGGCGCACCCTTGTCGCTTGCCGAGTTTATGGCAGGTGCTCCGACGGATCCCGTCGCGGAACTGGGCTCAGAGCTGTCGCAACGGATCGGGGCAGTGGTGCCGGTCCTGCCAGTCAGCCTGATCTCACGTGTGTTGATCTCGCGGCAGGATGCGATGTCGGTGATCGACCTGAAAGTGCGCGCTGCGGAAGAACTGGTACATCTTCATGATCTGGGCGCGCACAGCCATATCCCGCGCACCGATCTGGACTATGCGGTCGAAGTAGGTTTGCGCATGTTGCTGCTTCGCCGTGTTGTTGTCGAGACCCCTGACGGGATCATGGTGCCTCCCACCGAAATGCCCGTTTTGACATATTATGCGAACGCGATTGCGCATCTGGGCGGGGTTCCTCAAGACCGGATGCGCGAAGGCGGTCAGGCGTCCATCTCCTCAAAAAAGGTGCCGTGACCGGGGGATGCCGGTCACGGCAACGGGCTCGAGATAGGTGAGGGGGACAAAAATCTCAAACCCGCATCTCCGGCGCCATCCATGCTGGCGCATGTGGGTGCAGGGTCAGAAGTTCATCTTCATCAGCTTTTTGACGAGCGCAGGCGCCTTGGCCTTCATTTCCTCGGCCTTTGTGTTCGCTTCCATGACCTTCTGGGCCTCGGCCGTCTCACCCATCCTCATGTGGAAGGTGAACTTCTTGAAGGCTGCCATGTTGTTGATCTTAAGGTGCTGGGCCACTTGCTTGTTGGGTTTGATCGAGTCGAATACGGCCTTGCGGTGGTATTCTTGGAAGTTTGCACTCCTGTAGAAAGGCCCCAATGCATTCTCCATCGCCGTTCGCGTCAGCAATTCGCGCATTTTCTTGACGATAATGACCATGTTGCGAGAGTTCGTCGCCGCGGGGCCGCGCTTATCGATCAGCTTGTTGATCGCTGCAGTATCCTTGGCACTGAGCGAGATTTTGAACTTCCCGTTCTTGTAGCCAGCTAGATCGAACAGGCCGTGAGCATTCGAGCCGGATACATTGCCGGTCTTCGACTCGAACGCATTGTCGAACGATGTGAATTGCGATGGCCAGTAGCCCTCGAACGTTTTGATGAGCGCCTTATCCTTGTGACTGGCCATTTGATCGAATGTGTCAGGGTAGCTGAGACCGTTGATTTTGGGCATTTTGATTTCCTGCGTTGTTGTAGCGTGAGGCTGACCTGTTCGGTAACTGGTCGTTAGTGCCTCGAGGCGGCGGAAGGGTTCACGGTCCGCGCGCAAAAAATCCCCAGACCCAAGGTGGGCCGCTGCGGCGCAGCAGAGAATTGTGCGGTTGCTAAAGAAATGGTCTTGCGTGCATAGTGCGGACATGTCATTGACAAAATTGACAGTCTTGCGCAATTAAGTTGCGCAACAATATTTCGCCAGCATGCGGAGCACGGCAATGGACGGCACAGCGACAACCGATACGCCAGTCAAGGATCTGTATGAGGTCGGGCAGATTCCGCCGCTTGGTCATGTGCCAAAACAGATGCACGCTTGGGCCATCCGGCGCGAACGCCAGGGTGAGCCGGAACAGGCCATGCAATTGGAAGTCGTAGACACACCCGTGCCCGACAGCCATGAGGTTCTGGTTCTGGTGATGGCCGCAGGGGTCAACTACAATGGTGTCTGGGCCGGGCTTGGCGTGCCGGTCAGCATGTTCGACGTGCACGGCAAAGACTACCACATCGCGGGCTCGGACGCCTCGGGCATCGTCTGGGCCGTGGGTGACAAGGTCAAGCGCTGGAAGGTTGGCGACGAGGTCGTCATCCACTGCAACCAGGACGATGGCGATGACGAGTACTGCAACGGCGGCGATCCCATGTACTCGCCAACGCAGCGCATCTGGGGCTACGAGACCCCGGACGGCAGCTTTGCGCAGTTCACCAACGTGCAAGCACAGCAGCTCATGCCGCGCCCGAAGCACCTGACCTGGGAAGAGTCGGCCTGCTACACGCTGACCCTGGCCACCGCTTACCGCATGCTGTTCGGGCATGAGCCGCATGACCTCAAGCCGGGCCAGAACGTTCTGGTCTGGGGCGCCTCGGGCGGGCTGGGGTCCTATGCGATCCAGTTGATTAACACCGCAGGCGCAAATGCGATTGGCGTCATCTCGGACGAGGACAAGCGGGACTTCGTGCTCGGCCTGGGCGCCAAGGGCGTGCTGAACCGCAAGGACTTCAACTGCTGGGGGCAGCTGCCCACAGTCAATACGCCCGAGTACAAAAACTGGTTCGATGAGGCCCGCAAGTTCGGCAAGGCGATCTGGGACATCACCGGCAAGGGCAACAATGTCGACATGGTGTTCGAGCACCCCGGCGAGGCAACGTTCCCGGTCAGCACATTCGTCGTCAAAAAGGGCGGCATGGTCGTGATCTGCGCTGGCACCACGGGCTTCAACTGCACATTCGACGTGCGGTATATGTGGATGCACCAGAAGCGCCTGCAGGGTAGCCACTTTGCGCATCTCCAACAGGCGTCGTCCGCGAACAAGCTGATGATCGAGCGGCGGCTTGATCCCTGCATGTCCGAGGTTTTCGAGTGGCGCGACATCCCGCGCGCACACACGCTGATGTTCAAGAATCAGCACAAACCCGGCAACATGTCGGTGCTGGTTTCGGCGCCGGTGACCGGGTTGCGCACCATCGAGGATGCGCGCGAGGCCGGCGCTTAGCGAATATCGGGTCCGCGCAAAGACGGACCGGTTAACGATGGTGTTCGGGAGGAACGCCCGCAGCTCTCCGGATTGTATCCGGGGAGCTTTCCTTTTGGTGGCCCGAAACCCGGGCTCTCCGCCGCATGCGAAGGACGATTTTCGGGCTACTGCCCGGCGGTGAAAACCCATATGGTCCGGCCATGACGGATACCGAAACAACATCAGATCTGACCGATGCGCTGCTGATGCCGGTGCGCGAGGCGCTGGACTTCTCAGAAGATCAGAATGCCGCGTGGGAGACCGTGGCAGACCGTCTGCGGGTCTACGGCGTCGATCTGGATGCCCAGCGAACGCAGGCACGCGACGAGGGGCCGTCGCGTACCGACATTCTTGCAGTGAAGGGCAAGGCGGGATCTGGCAAGACTGTGCTGCTGGCCGAGCTTGCGCATCAACTCGAGGCCATGGGTCTCGCAGTGGTCCGGCCGGACTGGGAACCATCAAAGCGCCAGAACAGGCGGTCGTTCGCCGTGCTCGCACCAACCAACAAGGCCGCCTCCGTGCTGCGCAACAAGGGCGTGCCTGCGACTACGATCCACCGCATCATATATACGCCGCAATACGACCCCGAGTTCGAGAAATTGGCCGAATGGCTGGAGGGCGAGCGCAAGGAACGTCCCAATGTCGAGGGGCTGGCGGATGAGGCGCTGGACCGGGCGTATGCGTTCTATCAGGATCAGAACTCGGTGCCCGGTGCCTTCGCTGCAATTGGATTGCGCGGCGCCGATTTCATAACGGGATGGAAACGCCGGGACGAGCCGCTGGACATCGCGCTGGTCGATGAGGCTTCAATGCTGGACGCGAGAGCGCTGGAGGATCTGTCCGAGATCTTCGGCATGATCGTGCTGTTTGGTGATCCCGCGCAGTTGGCTCCGGTGGGCGACCGCAACGCGCCGCGCGGACAGATGATCTTCGATACGGTGCCCGAGGGGCGGCAGCTGGCGCTGTCGCGCATCCATCGTCAGGCCGCCGATAATCCGATCCTGGATCTTGCGCATATGCTGGGCGATCCTGCGCTTCAATTTGAAGATTTCGAGCAAGCCGTTCGTGATGCCGCCCGCAATGATGACCGGGTTACGATTGCAGAGCGTGCAGATGCCGATCTGATGGCGCAGAGCCCCATGCTGGTTTGGCGCAACAAGACCAGGATGCGGCTGATCAAGGCGTTTCGTGCCGCACATGCCTGCCCGGAACGCGATCTGGTTCCTGGTGAGCCTTTGATCTGTGATGGCCTCGAATTGCCAATGAAGCAGCGCAAACAACGACTGGACCTCGAGGCGCGTGGGCTGATCAAGGGCGCACAGGCGCGGTATCTGGGGCCAGGACGCAAACCGGGCTTTTCCCGCGTGGATATTGCGGGAACCGAGGAATCAGGCATCTCGGTTGCGTCGATCATCCATATCGAGGGACCGGATCAGGAGGAGCCTGTCATCATCTCGGCAGCCCGATCAGGCGCGCTTTTCCTGCACGGCGCGGCCTGTACGATCCACAAGGCGCAGGGATCGCAATGGCCGAGTGTTCAGGTCTTTGCGCCTGATCTTTACGCTGCGGCGCGCTCGGGTGCCGAGGAAGCAGGACTGGCGCTTTGGAAGCGGCTCGCCTATGTGGCCATCACGCGGGCTGAAGAGCGGGTCCTCTGGGTCAGCCGCTACATGATCTCTCGCCCTGATACGCCCTTGGGCAAGCAGGGCGAATTGCTTTGAGACTAGTTGATGTGAGGGCAGCATGCGCCGTAATCGTCTGATCCTTTACGTGGCCGGCGCTCTTGGGCTGGTTGCTGCGGCGTGGTCCATCGTTTGGCTCGTCGGCCGCTCGGATGTTGAAACACGTCTGGTTGATCTGGTGACCGAGGCGGATGCCGAGGGTTGGACCTTGACCCACGGCAATCCTGAAATCAGCGGCTTTCCGCTGGGCTATGATGTTGTTTTGCCCGATGCTGCCCTGGTCCACCGAGGATCCGGGCTGATCGCACGACTGCCCGAGGTCAATGCGATTTGGGAGGGGACCGATGCCGATCAGGTGAAGCTGCTTCTGCCTGATAGCTTCAAGATCGAGATGCCGGTGACGGAGGCGCGCCGCACCCGGGACCCGTCTCTGCCAGAAAAGTTGCAATTCGATGGCACGGCCCGGAATGCGCAGGTTGTCTTGCGCCAGGATGGTGGGCTTGTTGGTGTTATCAGTGGCGACGAGATACGATTGGTGCTGGAGCAAACGGACATCCCGACCTCGATTGAGGCGGCTCTGCGGAGTTTTGTCGCCGAGCTATCAGATGATTTGGCGGCGCCCATTGCGCTTCGTGCCGAAGAGATTGCGTTGTCCGGCACCTCGTCAACTTCGGATGGGCCGGAGGCGGTGCTCAAGACGCAGGCAGCTTCTTTTGCCCTTGATCTGTTGCTCGATGAGGCTGCGTTCAACGATGTCATCTATGGTGGAGTAGAGGGCACGTACCGTGCGCAGTACACATATGGATCTGTCGGAGGCACACTCGACATCTCGAAGGATCCTCTGGGCATGGACGGCAAGCTGGGCTTTTCAACTGGCGAGGGCGCAGGGGATCTGATTGCCAGCGCTGGCATACTGGATGTGACGGCCGACAATCGTGATGTTGCATGGTCGCTCACGGGTCCCAGCCAAGACTGGGGTGCGGTCACTATTGCGCGCACCGAGTTTGGCTATACCGTGCCGATGTCGCCAACTGAGATGCCGCAGCCTGGGCGGCTCAAAGTTGGCCTGGAAGCCTTGAAGTTTGCCCAGCAGGTCTGGGATGAATATGATCCAGCCGGTAAGCTGGACCGGACGCCGGGCAATCTTGCTTTGGACATCAGCATGACCTTGCGGCTGATGGCCCGCATGGACCGTCTGCCCGCCGGAATGCAGCCTCCATATGAGATCGCGAATGTCATGGTCAATCAGGCGATCGTCCAGGCGCTGGGCGCCGAGGTGCAGGCTGCGGGCGATGTCGAGATGATCCAGCCCGCTGCAATCCCCGTAGGGCAACTGAACATCCAGGCCCATGGACTGTCGGCACTGATCTCGGGTTTGGCCGAAACGGGACTGCTACCGCCGGAAATGCAGGAATATGCCAACGCCATCCTGCAGGTCTATGCACGGCCGGGTGAGGGCGATGACAGTTGGCAGACCGAACTGCGCATCGGGCGTGCGGGGATGTCTGTGAATGGTTTGCCTGTTCAATAGCAACACTGGGTTTCGCAAAGCTTCCCTTTGACATCTCTGATGGGCTGGACCCGGCGTTGGCGCGAGCCATATCCATGCCAAAGGAGATAGACATGCTTAGACGCGCATTTCTGATTGGAACTGCCTGCCTGCCTGCGCTTGCTGCCCACGCTGGCGATGAACCGGCCGCAGAGCTTAACGGCGCTCATCTCCACAGTTTTGAGGCCATCGAGGGCGGCACCCTGGCTCTATCCCAGTTTGCCGGGCGCCCCGTGATGGTTGTCAACACGGCATCCAAGTGTGGCTTTACATACCAGTATGATGGATTGCAGTCGCTCTATGACACCTATCGTGATCAGGGACTGGTTGTCGTGGGTGTACCATCCGACGACTTTGGCGGGCAGGAATACGCGACCGATGGCGAGGTGAAGCAGTTCTGCGAGGTTAATTTCAATCTCGACTTCCCGATGGCAGGGATTACGAAAGTCCGGGGGCGAGACAAGCATGCATTCTATGATTGGGCCGAGATGGCATTCGGCCCCAAGAATACACCGAGCTGGAATTTCCACAAATACCTTGTCGGACCGGATGGCAACGCTGTGGCAGCATTCAATACTCGTACGGATCCAATGTCACCGGAAGTCCGGCGCGCAGTAGAGGCGTTGCTTGGTCCTCATTCTTGAGAGGGTGTAACCGCCTCCCCACTTCCTTCGGGGGACCTCTGGATCCTGGCGATGCGCAGGATTGCTGAGAGGCCAGTGCCCCGGTTCAGCCCGGTCACTAATGCTTGCGGGCCGCTCGTGGATAGACACACGGTCCTTGATGCTGTCGCCTGAAGGGCGGCTATGCAAAGAGCGGCGCTCCTTCTGGCGGCGGGCGAGGTATCGCCAGAGTTCTTCCTGCTTCTGACTGGCGCGGTAGATGAAGCCGAAGATCGTTCTATCGTCACGGCCCGCAATCGAGGCTCCGCGCCCGGTTGCAGCCATCCTGATATTTGCTGAGGAGGACCCATTGCCCGGCAGGGCATCGCGCATGCGATGTCCTGAGAGGGGGCCTCGCTCAGCCGTGGTGACCTGAGACCCATCTCCTCCAGTTATCTGGAGAATCTGCGTTTCGATTTCTGGCCGCATGCGGCCTGCTTTTGTGACGTAATTTTGGCTGCGACCGCGTTGGGCGTGAGATTGTGCGCATTCCGGGGTCATCCGGTCACGGACTCCGATAACATCCGATCATTGACTCCAATTTGATCCGGTCACGATTCGAGGCATCCGGTCACCCCGGATTTCCGGTTGTCTGACGCTGCTGGGCGATCGTGCAGCAGGGTAGATTTGTTCTCATCGAGCATAACAGGGAGACCCGGAATGAGAAGATTGCTCATGCGCAAGATTGCCGACGCATTGCGGTTGAAGGCGGCTGGTTTGCCGATGCGCAAGATCGCGTCGAGCCTTTCGATTGGCCAGTCAACGGTGAGTGAGTATCTGACCCGCCAGGAGTGGGGAATTTTATCTTGCCCCTTTTGAGGAAAGTTTCGCTGCCATTGACACTGGACGGGCATCAAGACGAAAGAAGCCAAAGAAAAGCTGGGTGATCCTGACCGGCTTGAATTCGTCGCTGATGTGCAGCGGGCGGTTGCCGAACGTGTTGCGGGCAAGCTGCGCACATTCATGGATGAAGTCTATCAGGAGCATCGTGACCAGCTTAAACCGTTGAAGGATCAGCGGGAAAAGATGGTCAAATCCCAGCGCCAGTAGTGGCGCGACTCGCGGGACAGCAAGAATCCCGACAGGCCGACGAAGTGGCTGCGCGTCATGCGCGGTTCCGTAAAGGCTTGATGGGTCTGGTCGACATTGTGACGGGCCGCGCCCGCGCAATCCGCAAAGAGAATGAAGCCGATCTTGAACGTTGCACGGCACGGGATAGCGCGGAGCGCCAAGATCTTGTCGAAGGGCAGATGGCTGAGCGGAACACGCTGCAAGCCAAAATCGCCAAGATGATGGCTGTTCACAGCAAGGACCGCACGGAGCTTGCGAAGGAAGTCGTTCATTACATGCGCATGGCGGAACGCCCCGTCGATAGGCCAATTGAGCGGATGATTGATCGGACCAACGAACATGATCTGTCCACGGGTCGCGGTCGTGACCGTCTGCCACGCGGCAAGTCGCGGAAGAACAAGTTGATCGCTGTTCCGCCTTTCAGGGCAAAACAGTCCTCTCCCGCAACGAGGGGTAAGATGCGCATGAGAAGGCGCATTTGCGCCAGATATCGATCATTGATTGCCATCGAGGTCCTCCGGCACCGTGACAAAATAATCTGGATCAAGCCGTCCGCCCTTTACCAGCATCCGCTTGCCTGATCCGAGATCGATGTGATCTTTGTCGAGACGTTTGCACCATGCATGGTTGTGGCGATCTACAAAGAAAAAGAAAAGACGTTTGACCTTCACACTGGCGCAATCGGGCAAGAGTTTCTGCAAGCGGCGCGGACTAAAATTCGCAGCCCCTTCCATCAGGACATCGGCTTGATGGAAGCTTTCCTTGTTCGGCAATTCATCCAAGAATTCCAGAAAGGCGCGCTCCGGCTTGGACAAAGTGAGCGGCCAGTCCCATTGCCCATATCCCATGACGGCAAAATCTCCGCCTTGAAGTTGACCGAGGTCTTGCCCCTCGCCTCTTTTGAGGTTCCAGGCGAGACTGCCTAAGCCGAATGAGATCGGGTCATTCAAAAATAGTGTGGTGCTGTTGTGATAGAAAAAGCGCTGGGGCAGCTCCAACCGCTCCACCCAATATGGCAGCTTTTTCGAACCATAGAGATGAACGCTGCGCACATCCTGCGAGAGGTAATGGGCGTAGCCCTTCAACTCCGACGCCGTTCGCCCTCCGACGCTCAGGTCGCGTTGCAACAGCGTTTGCAGCGAGATCACCACCTGCTGCCATGTCAGCGTCCCACGGGGACGCCGATAGACGCCGCGCACGGGCTGATCGAGCCAGCCATTCTTGACGTAGTAGGCACGAAGATTGCTGGCGATTCCTTTGCCATCCAGCCACGCCCATCGACCAGCAGACCTTCGGGGAGGTCCGTTTCAAGTCGGTTTAGGTGCGATGCTTTTTGCTTAATTATGCTGAATATTTCTTAAACCAACAACAAGCTTACTCACACACCATATTACTCAGCCAAGCTGAGCAAAAGCGGACAACATCAAACCAAATAATCACGCCACGCACCGCATGGCGTGGATTTTATGAACTTAAAAGAGCGAAAGCTGCTACGATGCTTCGACGTGGGCTTTCCAGCTCTTTGTGTTGGCTGTCACTTTCTGCCACTCATCGACGAAGGCAACGGCTCCGCCATAGGCTTCGACGTCATCGCGGTGGGTGAAGTGCGATCTGTAGCCTGTCTCGGTCATCGGCAGCGCCTGCCAATCCTCGGATTCGATCTCCAGATGCCCGATGGCATATTCATCGTCACGATCCAGCCACCTCGGTGTCCAGCGGATGGAGAGGGCAATGCCCTCCCAGGTGATGGAATATTCTTCAGTATGCTTCATGCGACGATCCTCCCTCCGAGGCGGGCTTCATCGGCATGTGTGTTGAGTAGAGGTCATCCATGTTGAATGTCGGCGACCTCTCTTGCCTGAAGGGCTATCGTTCCCCACGCTCTGTCATCGGATATGCCGTCTGGGCGTATCATCGTTTCAATCTCGGTTTACGCGACGCGGAAGACCCGCTCGCGGAACGCGGGATCGTCGTCTCGTATGAAACGATCCGCACCTGGATGGCGAAGTTCGGGCCACAAATTGCAGCGCAAGTCCGGCAAGGTCGACCCGCACCGGCCGACAAATGGCATCTCGACGAGGTGGTTATCCCGATCCGCGGTAAGAAACACTGGCTCTGGAGAGCGGTCGATTCAAACGGCGATGTTCTGGACATTCTCGTCCAGTCCCGGCGCAACAAGGCGGC
>JBGCFK010000353.1:0-4256 GCA_045106875.1 Paracoccaceae bacterium
AGGGGTTGATTGTTTACCCGGCACAGGAATCGACCCTGGTCGAAGGGCACGCGCTGGGTGCTGCAGGGTGTATCTCGGCGACGGCGAACCTTAATCCCGCGAATATTGCACGCCTTATCAAAGGGATAGAGGCAGGTGCACTGGACGAAACGCTGAACGCTCAGGTTCAGGCCTTCCGCAAGCTGGTGGCAGGTGCCGGGCCCATCCCCGCGCAGAAGGCGCTGATGTATCACTGGACAGGCGATGATCGCTGGGGCCGGATGCGTCCTCCATTGACGCCAATGGCCGATCCCTCGGAGCTGATTGCAGCGGTGGACGCGCTGGACGGCTACACAAGACCGGAGTTCTGAGAATGCGGTCAGCGCCGGGATTCCCGCCGTATGGCAAGCGTATGGCATCCGTACCGCAAGCGTATGGCTTACGCATGGCATGCGTTTGTACAACAAGTCGGCTTGAGGCGGCAGTATGGCGATTCTGAAGCCGACTGATTTCTGGGGCGAAGTGGTCTGGCTTGGCACGACGGCAGACAGCGAAACGGATATTTCCTCGGTGGGCGCCGACAGCGTCGATGTCAGCTGGGAGGGGTTTGTCGGAGATTGCCATTCCGGGCTTACCCGGCTCTCCTGCGTGCGGGTAAAACAGCAGTACAAACGCGACACCGAGATCCGCAATGCGCGGCAAATCTCGATCCTGTCGGCGGAGGAATTGGCTGAAGTTGCCAGCCGTCTCGGCGTGCCTGTGATCCAGCCGGAATGGGTGGGCGCAAACATGATCATCCGCGGTATTCCTGATTTCACACTTGTTCCCCCAAGCGCCCGGCTGATCTTCGAGAACAACACGGCTCTGACCGTGGACATGGAAAACGCGCCCTGCCGATTTCCTGCGGAGAAGATCGAGGCGGCGCATCCGGGCCACGGAACAGCTTTCCCAAAGAAGGCTGTGAACAAACGCGGCGTGACGGCCTGGGTCGAGCGCACGGGTGGTATCAAACTTGGTGACAGGTGTCGTTTGCATGTGCCGCCGCAACGGCTCTATCCCCATCTGGGAGGGTGACATGAAGAACTTTGCCGCGATTGCCGTTCTGTTTGCGGGGTTGCTGTCGGCGGTCCCGGCACATGCTGATGACAGCCGGGTCGGATATTATTATCCTGCGATCACCTCGGAAGAAGAATTCCGGCGAAGCTTTCCCGAGCCCCCGCCTGCGGACCGTGGCGTGCGCGTGAATTTCGTGACCGAGATCACCAAGGCACAGCTCGATGCGCCCGAAAGCCCGCGCTTCGCCGTGTTCGCAAAGGGGCAGGGTGCCGAGCACATGGTGATCATAGCCCTCGATGACGAGATCTTCCGCACGCTCTACCGTGCCCGCGCGCAACTGGCACAGCTGACATCGAATGCCCGGTCGACCGATTTCTTCATCCAGAACAATATCCAGTTCCATGCGACATGGTTCGATCTGGCCAAACTGCTGGGCTTCGACGACATCGTGATCTCGGACGGCGTGACATGGAGCCACAAGATCCACCTTGACTGAACCGCCCCCTAGAGCGTTTTCGGAGCAAATTGAATCACGAACACCCTGCCGCGCTTCGCGCTCTCGGGCCATTCGCGAACTGACCGGTCCAATCAGGTCCGAAACGCCCTAGTTCGAGTTGTCGGCCTCAGCCGCGGGTGCGGGTGCCTGTTCCGGGGGTGGAGTTTCTTTTGCGCCGAGGCAGACGAATTTTACGCCGTTCGATGTCCTGCGGACTGACAGCATTTCTGCGGTCTTGCCCGAACCCTTGCATGTGAAATCAATGGATTCGTCCGTGCCGCAACGCCAGCTGACAGTTTTCGACGGCTTCAACTTGCAGCATGCCTTCGCGTCGCCTGCGAGGTCGATGGATGTGCCACCGCAACTGACCTTGCGGATGTCCTCCGGGCATTTGCGGTTCGCGGCCAGCAAGTTGACGGTGCTTCCCGGCTCACAGGTGCCTTGTGCCATTGTCGGAGCAACAGGTGCCACCATCAGCACGAGCGCGCCGAGGGCTATCAGCGTGCGTGGCAAGACCAGCTCACTTCTCCGTCCCTGACATGAACCGACACCAGCGGCGCTCGCTTCGATTTGATTCTGCGGCAACGGCTTTCCTCCGAGATCCCACGGCATTTCCACTCCCAATCCTGCCCGCCGGGTACGAAGCAGATGCGTTGCCCGTCCTTGATGCGCAGCCATTTGCGGTTGCCTGTCAGCACGTCCACAAAAGTCGCGCGGCAGCGATCTGTGGTCTCGAACACAGGGTTGCTGCTGGGGCAACTGGTTTGCGCCATGGCCGGGGTTGCGGTCGAGATTGAGCCGATCGCCGCGAGCAGGCTTGCGGATATCCGAAAAGACTTGCGCAGTGGTTTCATCTCTGGTCCTCCTCCGTGTCGTCGCAAGGGCTGTCCTCGGTGTCGCGCAGGCTGCCTGCATCCCGCGGCTCGAACCCGGTGGGCCAAAGGATGTGAACGTTGATCGCGTCTGGCGGAGCCGCTGCAAGGGCCTCGGGGTCAAAGCGTACCGTCTTCAGCACATCGGCGTTTATCGTGCGGAAATCGACATTCACGAAGGTGCTGCCACGAAAGTCCGTGCAGGTGAGGTTTGCACCCTTGAAGGTCACTTCGTTCAGTTCGGTGTTCCGGAAAGAAGCGCTCTCGAGGTCGACGATCTTCTCGATGATCTGATCTTCGTTGCCCTTGCGCCGAACCGTGTTGAACGCCACGTTCGTCAACTCGGCACCGTCGAAGCGGGTTTCAAGCATGATGGCTCCGTTGAACTGGGTGTCGGTGATCTTCGCGCCCTGAAATTTGGCTCCGCTCAACTCTGCCGCGTTCAGGCGGGCATGACCGAGCCGCGCATTACGAAAATCGGCTTCGTCCATGATCGCGTCCTCGAACCTTGTTTCCTGCAGGTCCGCCTCGGTGAACAATGCGCCGCTGAGATCCGCGAGGAGAAACTCGCTCTTGAACGCATTCACCGAATTCAGCTTTGCCTTGCGCAGGATCGCGCCGTCGAATTCGGCCTGCGAGATATCGGCGGATGTGAACTCGGCACCGCGCAGATCCGCGCCCCACAGCAAAGACTCCCGCAGGTCCGCCTCGTGCCATGTGCTGTCGGTCAGATCTCCACAACTGAGATTCTTGCGCTTCAGCGTGGTGTCCTTGAAGTCCTGCTTTTCCAGATTGATCTGACGGAGATAGGGACTGGCAATCGGGGCGAGGGTGCCGTCAAAGCGCCGCTCGCATTCGGTGCTGGCACCAAAAACACCTGCAAAACCAAGCCTGTCATTCAGGAAGCTGTTGTGCAGCATCGCCGCGCCGATCACACCCATGACAATGGGAAAGGCCGCGGCCACCCAACACTTCCGGCCTTCAAGCCTGTGATAGAGCGAGACCCCCGACCAGGCCGTCAGCACAAAGGCCAGCACATATAGCACCAGCCCGTATTCCGGATATGCAGCTGAGGCATGGCGTCCGAGAAAGGCGATGGCGAAGGGCGGCATCACGTGGATGGCCAGCACTCCGGCCACCATCATTACCCGGTTGCTCTTGGCGTTCACCGTCACGGGGCGCAGCAGCCGGATGCTGTAGCGTTTCCTAACCCGGGCAAGGATATCCTCGATCCGGTTCAGGTGCGCGACCTGCATGTCGATATAGAGACGCAGCACGAGGATCGCGACAGGCGCGATGATCATGAAGATCTCGTAGCGGGTCTTGCCGACCAGCGGGTGCGCGATCTCGCCGCCACCCAGCAGCACACGGTCATCCGAGCCCGCAAAGATGATTGTCGACAGGCAGGTGATAAAGAATGACGGGACCAGCCGACCGATCAGCCCGGCCGTGTCCTCATATGCTTTTCGCAGTGATTTCCGCGCGTCGGACGCCATGCAATCCTGCCCCTTCCCATGGTTCCTGAAATTGCGTCAAAACAAAAGTTACGCCAAGTTTACGATACCTCAGCGGTTGTGACCAAGGGTATTCTTTCGCGTTTTCGGGGCAAGGCGTGGCGGTGGCGCTTTATTCAGCTTGACGCGCCGCGATGTCCGCCCAAGTTTACAGCCATGCAGGGTGATCCGGATTTCTATGCACGGCTCGAGCCGTTTCGTACGTTCGAGGGTTTCGCGGCGTTCGAGGCCTATGCGCCCGTGCCTGATGACTGGGTCGTTCTCGCAGGCGATGTTGTGGGCTCGACCAAGGCGATCGCAGAGGGGCGCTACAAGGCCGTGAACATGGTGGGTGCGGCC
>JBGCFK010000354.1:0-2831 GCA_045106875.1 Paracoccaceae bacterium
CAGGGATGTGATGTGCAATAGGGCCTGATGCGCCTGCCCTGCCCTAAGCTGACAGGAATCTCTCACGTATAAGCTATATAAATAGCTTATTGACTCTGATGGCCGATCGGCCCGATACTTTGGTGGGAAGGGGCGAGAAAGATCACGGTCAACATCTTGCAGGTCACGCCCACTTTCGAACGCGTTTCAAGGCTGCCGGATGGGGCAAGGCGTCTCTCCATTGCGTCGCAGTTCAGGGAGGAGCAACGACATGACAATGAGATATCTTCTTGCGGCAACCCTTGCCGGTACTTTGCTTGCATGTGCCGCTCAGGCCGAGCTTACAGCAAAGAGTTGCACTGGGATTGTTGGTCTCACCTATCCCGATCTGCGCATTGCTCAGGCGGATTATGTCTCCGGTGATTCAGCCATCATTGCGGAGAAACCCTACCCAGATCATTGCGTTGTGACCGGCTTTCTCGAAGAGCGCGTCGGAACCGATGGCCAGAGTTATGCCACCGGTTTTGAGTTGCGATTGCCACAAGACTGGAACGGCCGCTTCTTCTTCCAGGGCGGAGGGGGGATTGATGGATCGATCCGGCCTGCTGTGGGGACAAACACTGGTCACATGCCGGATGCCTTGACCCTGGGCTATGCCACGGCCTCCACTGATGGCGGTCACAACCTCGGCAGCAGAGGCGACGTCAGCTTCGGGGCGGAGCGCAAAGCCCTGATCGATTACGGGTACAATTCCGTGGAGCTTGTGGGCACGACGTCGAAGGCAATCATCCGCGAGGCCTATGGGGCCCACGCTGCCTTTAGCTATTTCGTCGGCTTCTCCAACGGCGGACGTCAAGGCCTGCAATCCGCCATGCGCACCCCCAACCTGTTCGACGGAATCGTGGCTGGAGCCCCGATCAAACAGCAAACCCGTGGGCATGTTGCCACGGCTTGGAGCCTGCATGTCCTCGGTGAAATTGCACCCAAGGACGATCAGGGCCGCCCGTTGCTCTCAAATGCCTATTCGCAGTCGGACATGGATGCCATCAACGCTGCGATCATCGCGCAATGCGATGCACTCGACGGGCTCGAGGACGGCGTCGTCGACAGCGCGAAGATGTGCGATGTCGACCTGTCTTCCGTCGTGTGTTCGGGCGACACGGGCGAAGGCTGCGTCAGTCAGGACCAAGCCGATGCGTATGACCGCGTGCTGAGCGGTCCAGTCAACTCCAGCGGCGACGAACTCTACGCACCTTACCCCTATGACGCAGGCTCTGATTTCGTCCGCTGGCATCTTGGCGACGCGGAAGAATGGCCCAACAACGGACGCAAGGCCCGCAACCGGTCGATCACCATGGTGTTCCGCCAACCGGCCGATCCGTCTTTTGATCCATGGCAGTTCGACTTCGATACGGATGTCGCGCCCATGGATCATGCGAGCCAGTTCGTTGATGCGAAGAGCGCTGATCTGGATGCATTTGCCTTGGGGGGCGGAAAGTTGATCGTTTATCATAGCATCGGCGACAGCGGCCCCTCGGCCATGGATACCGCCCGCTGGTTCGAAACGGTTCAGGGGCGGTATGGCCCAGAGGAAACCGGCGACTTCGCTCAGTTCTATTTGCTCACGGGCATCGGCCATTCCCGCAGTTCAGGCATCGGGCCAACCAAGTTTCCGGCGCTGGACGCCGTGGTGGCATGGGTGGAGGAGGGGACCGTGCCAGAGATGGAAATTTCTGGCGGGACGCCTGAACGGACGCGGCCCATGTGCGCCTATCCTACCTACGTGATGTGGGATGCGACCGCCGAAACCTGGGGCTGCGAGTAGGATCCATTTGGCGAGGTCCCGTCGCAATCCGCGTCGGGGCCCGCTGTCTGTTGGATCACTTGGCCGAACCGTCAAACCTCCGAAGTCAGCGCCACCTCAGAGGCCGACAGTGAGGAGGGAGCTATCTCTGCCGCTCCACTTCTACACAGGAGTCTCTGCCCCTAAGGCATACGCCGGATCGGCGGCCTGTTCTTCGCTGTCCTAAAGGGCTTTCTGAAACGCCTGCAAAACGCGTAGATCTGTTTGAAACCGCGAATTGTTGGGCGCGATCTCGATCAGGGCAAGACACCTCAGGATGGCGTCCTCGATCGACGCCGAAGCGTCCGATTTGCGTCCATGATCGCGGTACAGCCGCGCCATCTTGTAGCTGAAGATATAGGCATCGCGCTGCCATCCGGCGTTGCTCGGGTCGGTTGCGGCAAGTCTTGCTGCGATCTCCAACCCGGTACGATAGCTTTCTTCGGCTGCAATCGGATCATCCGCCGCCAGTTGCACGTCACCCAGCCTGTTGTAGGACATGCCGAGATCGCGCTGCCATCCGGTATTGCCCGGAGCCATCGCGACCAGTTGCTCTCGGATCTCGAGACCCGCGCGGAAGTTCTGTTCCGCCGCCGCCAGATCGCCGCCCGCCATCTGGACCCGGCCCAGCTTGTTGTAGGAGACGCTTAGACCGCGTTGCAGTCTCGGGCTGGTCGGAGCGGCGGCTGCCAGTTGAGCCGCAATATCAAGGGCTGCCTAGAAACTCTGTTCGGCGCCAGCGAGATCGTCCAGTTCGACCATTATGTCCCCCAACTTGTTATGGGAAACGCTTAGATCACGTTGCCATTGCGCATTGCCGGGGTCTCGGGCCGCCAGTCGTTGGGCGCTTTCAAAGGCTATGTGATAGCTCTGTTCTGCTGCTGTCAGATCGCCTTGCAAACGCTGGACGTCCCCAAGTCGATTGTACGCAATTCCAAGGTCGCGCTGTCGAACGGCATTGTCAGGCTCCACAGCAACGCTTGCAAGGCGGGTAACAAGGCGCGCTACA
>JBGCFK010000355.1:0-2533 GCA_045106875.1 Paracoccaceae bacterium
TTTCCGGCGAGGCTGGAGACCACCGCCAGATCGTGACTGATCCAGATCAGAGCGGTTCCAAGGTCGGCAGCCAGATCGCGCATCTGGAAGAGGATTTGCGCCTGAATGGACACATCAAGCGCGGTTGTCGGCTCGTCTGCAACGATCACAGCAGGGCGGTGCAGAAGGGCGATGGCGATGGCCACGCGCTGCCGCATTCCACCTGAAAACTCATGCGGGTAGGATCGCAGCCTTGCAGCGGCAGATGGGATTCCGACCGCGCTCAGAAGTTCTGCAGCCCGGGTATCGGCTGCTCGCTTACCTAGCCGCTCGTGGGCGTCGATGGCTAGCTTCATCTGCTGGCCGATGGTCAGCATTGGGTTGAGCGTGGCTATGGGGTCCTGAAAGATCATCGAAATATCGCGGCCCCGGCGTGCGCGCAGGTCTGCGTCCGCTAAGGTGGTAAGCTCTGTCCCGTTCAGCTTTACGGACCCTTCGACAATGCGCCCGGGCTCGTCGACCAGCCCCAACAACGAAAAGCCTGTCACGGTTTTTCCTGAACCACTCTCCCCAACCAACCCCATGATCTCGCCAGCAGCGAGATCAAAGGATACGCCATCGACCGCCTTCGCCACGCCTGCACGGGTGAAGAAATACGTGCGAAGGTCTCGGACGCTCAGGACAGGTTCACTCATCGCCGCAGCCTCGGATTGAACTGGTCGCGGATCTGGTCGCCTACGATATTGATCGCCACAATAAGGATGATGAGCGCCACGCCGGGATAGACTGAAATCCAGTAACGTCCGCTCATCATATAGGGAAATCCGTTGGAAATGAGCATACCGAGCGATGGCTCCGTTACTGGCAGGCCAAGTCCTAGAAAACTGAGCGTCGCTTCAAGTGAAATCGAATTGGCGATCTGCACAGTTGCTACGACGATCAACGGCGGTGTGCAGTTGGGTAGCAAATGCCGTAGGATCACCAAGCGCGTCTGGAGCGGTGTGGCAACGGCTGCTTCGATGTAATCCTTGCCGCGTTCTGCTTTGGCTGCACCATAGGCGGTGCGTGCGAAATAGGCGTACTGCGCGGCTACCAGCGCACCAATAAGCTGTGCCTTTCCCTGTCCAAGCAGAGCCACGATCACCAGTGCCAAAAGGATTGCTGGAAAAGACAGTTGCAGGTCGACCAGCCGCATGATCAACGCTTCGGTTCTGCCTCCTATATAGGCGGCCGTAATGCCCAGTGTGGTTCCGATTGTTAGGGAGACAAATCCGGCAGCAAGCCCGATCTGGATGGAAATCCGGAGCCCATAAAAGATGGCTGACAGCAGGTCTCGTCCCTGCGGGTCTGTGCCCAGCAGATGGGTGTAGCCGCCAGAGCCTACGAAGCCGGGCGGGCGCCTGCTATCCATCAGGGACAGGGTCGCCAAATCATAGGGGTTCTGCGGCGAGATGACGGAGGCAAAGAGTGCCACAAGGATCATCAATAGCACGACGACCAGCGCAAAAACCGCGATCTTGTTCTCGCAAAATTCAACCCAGAAAAGGCGAAGCGGTGAGTATTGCTCGCTCATGTCGACGCCCCATGCCGTACGCGAGGGTCGATCACAGCAAACACCAGATCGATCACGAAATTGATCGTGACAAAGAGGAATGCAACCAAGATCAGATAGGCGACCATCACAGGCCGGTCGAGTACGGCGATGCTGTCGATGATCAGCTTGCCCACGCCGGGCCAAGAAAAGATCGTCTCGGTCACCACCGCAAAGGCGAGGGTGGAACCCAGTTCCAATCCGAATACGGTGATGATCGGAATGGAGATGAGCTTCAGCAAGTGGCGGCGTAGAATTGTTCTTTCCGACAGACCCGCTGCGCGGGCAAACTTGATGGTGTCGGTCAACATGATCTCCCGCGTGCCAGCGCGTGCTAGTCGGATCATCATGGCAAGCTTGAAGAGGGCCAGATTCACCGCAGGCAGGATAATGTGAGAGAGCCCGTTGAGCGTCGGAAAGGACCAGTCGACACCCCAGATCTCAACCGTTTCGCCGCGCCCACCGGCGGGAAGCCAGCCAAGGTTGACAGCAAAAGTCAGGATGAGGATCAGACCGACCCAGAAAGATGGTACTGAAAAACCAAGGACGGAAACCGCCATGATCGTCTTGGCCACCCAGCTTTCCGGCCGGTAACCCGCGTAGATGCCAAGCGTCACGCCAATGACTGTGGCAGAGATCACAGATATCAGCACCAGTTCCAGAGTTGCGGGCAGGCGTCCGCCGATCAGTTCCAATACCGGAATATTATAAACGAAAGACCGTCCCAGATCGCCCTGCAACAGGTTGCCGAGGAAGATGAAGTATTGCTCGTAGAGTGGCCGGTCAAGGCCGAGACGTCGGATCGCGTCCTGGCGGATTTCCTCCGTGGCCTCGGGCGGTATGACAATGTCGATGGGATTGCCAATGGCATAAACGCCGCAAAAGACGATCACCGACATGACAGCCATGACCCCAATTGCTTGCAAGAACCGCTGGATGATGAAGCCGATCATCGACTGTCCC
>JBGCFK010000356.1:0-2648 GCA_045106875.1 Paracoccaceae bacterium
CGAATCCGATGATGAAGGTGATCGGCCTGACCGCAACGCCGTACCGGATGGACTCGGGCAGCCTGATCGATCCCGAGGAGGGAACGATCTTCACTGACCTTTGCTATGATATCGAGCTGGGGTTTCTGGTGGAGCAGGGATATCTGTCCCCATTACAATCCAAGAAGCCGACCGCCGTTTTTGACCTGTCCGACCTCAAGCCCAAGTCGCGCGGCGACTGGACCGAGTCCGACCTGTCGGAGGTGGTCGACACCGACAAGAACAACGGACCGGCCGTGGCGGAGATGTACCAGCTCGCCCACGACCGCAAGAAGTGGCTCGTATTCGCGGTGAATGTCGCCCACGCGCACAATCTCAACAGGTTGATCTCAGCGGGCGGGCGCAAGTCGCGCGTCATTGAGGGCAGCATGGATAAGGCGACCCGCGCGCAATACATCGCGATGTACCAGCGCGGCGAACTGGACTGCTTGGTGAACGTCAATGTGCTGTCGGTGGGCTTCGATGCTCCCGACGTCGATATGCTCGCCCTGTGCCGACCCACGCAATCTGTGGGCCTGTACGTGCAGCAGCTCGGGCGTGGATTGCGCATCTCCCCCGGCAAGCATGACTGCTTGGTTCTCGACTTCGCGGGCAACATTGCCGCGCACGGGCCGGTGGACTGCATCCCCACCTTGCCGCCAAAGCGCAAAAAGAAGGTGCAGAACGAGGACGGCGAGGAGATGGCGCCGGGCAAGGTGTGCGGCAACCCTGAGTGTGAGCAATTCGTTCACGCCAGCGTGCGCGTCTGTCCACATTGCGGCCATGAGTTCCCCAAGGCAGAGATCGCCATCGAGGAGGAGGCCGAGACCGAGGCGGTGATGACGCTGACGCGGGACGTGACCGTGAAGCCTTGGAAAGAGGTCAAAAGCCGCGTGTTCACAATCCACACGCCCGCAGGCGAAGGGCGCATCAGCTCGATCAAGTGCCGCACGACCGTGCAGCGCACGAAGAAGATGGAGGCGGCTGCGAATGAGTTCATCTGCGTGGAGCATAGCGGTCGCGCGGGCGCGGCGGCGCGCGAGTGGTGGATCAAGCAGGGTGGGCATTTCCCGGCACCGACGACTCTGGACGAATTTATGGGCAGGCAGGACGAGCTGTATCGCCTGACACACGCGATCATCGTGCGGGATGGTAATTTTTGGAACATCACAGAGCATGGCCATTTCGATGCGCTTGCACAAACAGATGACTATGAGGTGGTCGCAGATGAATGAAGTCGTTGAACTGAAGACTCGAAAATCTCACATCTGGGATCGGCACCCGAACAACTGGTATCGTGAGCCGTCGTGGCCGACGCGACTGTTGTGCTTGGAGCTGATGGACTTCCTGCGGGTCGGATTCTTTGATCCGTGCGCGGGCAAGGGCAGCACCCTGACGGGCGGGCGAGAGGCGGGCGTTCCGGTGACGGGCGCTGATCTGATTGACCGGGGCGTGTCTGGAATCTTCACGCCGATGGATTTCTACGCAGAGGAGCAGCCGGAGGGGCTGTACCCCGTTCCGAACATTGTGTGCAATCCGCCCTACGGCGCTATCCCGCCCGAGTCTGATTTGGATTTTCGCGGGCGGGATCGAATGGAGGATGCCTTTATCGACATCGCGCTCGACCGGGTGCAGGAGGGTGGGCTGGTGTGCGTGTTCCTGCTGACCGGGTGGGCCACGGCAGAGACGCGCAGCCAATGGCTGGAGCGCATGCCCCTGTGGCGCGAGTACAAGGTCACGCCGCGACCGTCCGCGCCGCCCGGCGAAGTGTTCGAGGAATATGCCGCGCAGGGCAAAGACCCGTCCGGCGGATCGAAAGACTACAGCTATTACGTGTTTATGAAAGGACACACCGGACCCGCAACAATTCACTGGCTTCGCCGGGGCGGCAAACGTGACGCGCAATCATAAGTGCGCCGTCTGCTACCGCGCAGACTCGGGTATTATACTCGATCGGGGCGAGGGCGGGCGAACGGGATACTACTGCTCGGCAGAGTGTCTGGACTACGCATTCAAGCTCGGGAAAGACCCTGACAACCAGCCATTCGAGATCGCGGAAGCGGCAGCGGGCAGGGCCTTCGGGATACACATGAACACAGCAGGCAGGACGGACATGAAGGTAGTGAAAAGATGGGAGGTCGAGGGCGCGCTGGCCGATATGATCGCAGCCTACGCCACGGCGATCCGCACCCACTTCGGCTTGCCGCCGTCTACAGCGAGGCCGCATCAGGCTGAGCGCGATGCTCTGTATGCTGGATTGGTGCGCGGCTGCCAGACGGTTCTGGCCCCCTTGAACAAGCCTGACATCATGACGCTGACGCCACCAGAATACCGCAAGTTCATCGACCACACGCTTGGGGGTGTCCTGCTGGAATTGTGGCGCAAGCAGCAGGAGGTGCCGTTTTGAGCGAGCTTCTTCCATCGCCCTTCGCTGATTGGGCCGCGAATTACATCGAGAGGGGCTACTCGGTTATCCCGCTGCAACCGCAAGACAAGGCCCCGGCCATTTCCGGCTGGTCCGAATACTGCACGCGCATGCCCACCGAGGCGGAGGTCGATGGGTGGAGTGATGCCTATCCGTTCGCCAACGTTGGACTCGCGTGTGGCGAGGTCTGGGTCATTGACGTGGA
>JBGCFK010000357.1:0-11021 GCA_045106875.1 Paracoccaceae bacterium
CAGGCGTGTTCCGTGGTGCGTTCCAGAACGCCATGACCGCATCGCCCATATATTTGTCGATCGTGCCTTCGTTCTCGAGGATTGCATCTGTCAGTGGGGTCAGCAGCTCGTTGATGAAGGAAATCACCTGCTGTGGTTCCATCTTTTCGGTGATGGTCGAGAAGCGGCGCACATCAAGGAACATGATCGACAAAGTCCTGAGCGCTCCGCCAGGCGTCAGGTGCTCGTCGGGATTGTCGAGAATATCCTGGATGACCTCGGGCGCCACGAAATGCTCGAACTGGCGCGTAACTTCGCGCCTGTTGGCCTCGGATGTGAAGTACTTGTAGCCCGACACCACAAAATGCGGCAGCACGACCCCTGCAAGGGGCGCAACGGGCGAGATCAGCAAGTTCGCCTCGGTAAACGCGAACCAGCTGCCTGCACAGATCCCGACCAGCGAGACCGCGAGTGCTATGAAGCCCAATAAAGGCATGGTGTTGCCGACGAAGAACAACACAATCAGACCGCAGACGACCATGATCACGCGCTCGACTGCCACGGACCAGTCGGGCCGTTCCAGATAGCGGTCCTGCCAGATCTGCTCGACGATCTCGGCATGCACATGCACGCCCGAGATCCGGTCATGCAGCGGCGTGCGCCGAATATCGAACAGCGTCGCCGCGGACGAGCCGACAAAGAGGATCATGCCCGCAACCTCGGCCGCAACCTCTTCCGACAGGCCACCGGGCTCCAGCAGTTTCCATGCCGGGATCACGCGCTCCGTCATGGCACCCGAATATCGCACGCGCAGCGCACCGTCCCCGTCCAACGGCACAACGGCGTTACCGACCTTGATGGACACGATATCGACCTGTTCGGAGAAATCCGTCTCGCCCGCTCCGCGAGACGTCTTGACGATGAAGGACGGTGCTCCCTGCGCCACGCGAAGCGCCTCGATTGCCAAAGCTGGAAACGGATGCTGGTTGTTGCCGATTGTCAGCGCCAAGGGCACGCGGCGCACGATGCCACGATCGTCCTTGGACAGCGAGATCGCTCCCACACCCAGCGCGCCCTCGGACAGCTGCGGCAGGTTCACCGTCGCACCTTCGTACCACTCGATCACTTCGGTGAGATCACCACCATCGCCCGATACCGCCATGCCCACAGGCCGGGGTGGCACCAGATCCGATTGCGGCGCGTCCGTCGGAATAGTCCCCAGCACGACAGGTGTTTGCGAGATCATCCAGCTGAAGATCTCGTCATGGTCGGGCATGCCGTCATCACCGCCAAGGCTTTCCAGCCCCTCAGCCGCAAATGCATACTCGTCGCCAAATCGTCGGTAGGAACTCGCCATGAGAGCAGGAGACGTCCGGTCCGGCTCGGCAAATACGACGTCAAAGGCAATCGTAGCAGCACCGGCATTGGTGATTCGACGCACCATTTCCGCCAGGTAGAATCGCGGCCATGGCCACTGGCCAAGGCGTTCGAGGGACTCTTCATCGATATCGATGACACGCACGGGGATCGACGGGTCATATTCCCGAGGCTTCCACCGCTGGTACTGATCGAACACTGTCTCTTCGATCTCTCGGACGTCATTGACGCTGAAAATCGACACGAAAGTCATGACAACGCCCAGCGTAACAGCACCCAGTGCCAGCGCGATCCAATCGACCTGGCGTTTTAGTTTCACGTAAACTTCACTCCCCTAATACGCGCCAAATCACTACGCCATTGCCCCCCGCGCGAACAGAATGCTACCCAAGTTTCCTAACGAATGATAGAATTTCGCCCAGGGTATTGAGGGGACTTTCACATGCAGAACATCGTGCGAGCTGCGCGACGTCTAGTTATTTGCGTCGCCTTTACGACTTTTGCCGGAGCTGCGTCGGCTCAGCAAAGCGGCATTCTCGGCGACATCGGAGCAACAAATGAACTTCGGGCGCAGCAGGCGCGGCTGTTCGAGCAGCTGATCGCAGAACCCGACAATCTGGACATGATGTTCCAGTACGCGAAGCTGTCGATTCGCCTCGAGGACTATGAAGCTGCCATCTCGACGCTGGAGCGCATGCTGATCTACCGTCAGGATCTGTTCCGGGTTCGGCTGGAACTGGGCGTCGCCTATTTCCGGTTGGGCTCCTATGCCGCGTCCGAGCTTTATTTTGACCAGGTGCTGGCAGACCCACGCACACCCGATCAGGTGAAGGCGAACATCAAGCCCTATAAGGATGCAATCGCGGGACGGACCGAACGCAGCCAGTTCTCGGTGCTGACGAATGTCGGCATCACTCACGCAACAAACGCGACACAGGGGCCGGCTAGCGATCTGGTTCTGGTGGGCGGGCTGAACTTCAACCTCGTGGCCGGACAAGCGGAAGCCGACACGGGCCTGCGGGTGATTGTCAACGCCAGCCATCTCTATGACCTGCAACAACCGAATGATGACTTCTGGCGCACGGACTTCAACTTCTTCGGGCTGAAATACTTCGATACGGACGCAGGCGATGTCTCGCTGGTGCGTGTGCGGACGGGACCACGCCTGTCGCTGGACGAGCAGCAGTTCGGGCCAAAGCTGCGGCCTTACATCGAAGGTCAGTACCTGACCTCAAGCCAACGCGGCCTGTTCGCGGCGTTTGGGTTGGGCGCAGAATACACTGACACCCTGTCGCCCGAACTCTCGATCTTCAGCGATCTGGGTTTTCGCTACCGCAACTATTTTCGCAAGGAATTCTCGGACGAGGACAATGCTTCAGTCTACGGCTCGGCCGGGGTCGCCTGGATCCCCGAACGTGACGTGATTCTCAGGGGAACGGCGCTGGGCGAATATGATAGCGCCGACGGTGATCAGAACAGCAATCTCGAGCTGGGTTTCCGCGTCTCCGGTGAATACCAGTACGACACCGGCATCTCGTGGGTGGATCGCAAATGGTCGACCAGCGCCTATGTCGAGGGCCGCGTGCGGTTCTATGACGAGCCAGACCCTGTGGTGGACCCGAACACCACACGTGAAGATTTCGACGTGCGCAGTGGCCTGCGTCAGGTCTTTGCATTGAAGAACGGGTTCGGGGTCCAGTTGGACGTGGACGCGCTGATGCGAGAGTCGAACATTATTAACTTCGATTTGGACAATATCAGTACAACGTTGTCGCTGCAGTATCGGATGTAAGGAATTGCAACATGGTTCGGGTTTTTGATCGCCAGGTAAGCCCACGCACCCCTGTGCTGACACAAGCACGGATGGGCAGCAAGGCGCTGAGGCGCACATTGCTGGTCAGTACGATGGTTTTTGTCCCTGTGCCCGGTTTCGCTGATATCGGGACAGTGGCGGCGGTTAACCGGGACATGGAGGGTACGCCCCCCTCGGCAGTGCGTCGTGCGCTGGAGCTGGGCAATCAGGTGGTGCAGGAGGAGCAGATCCAAACCTCACCGATCGGGTCTGGCCAGTTGATGTTCAAGGACCAGACAACGCTGACGGTGGCGCCGAATTCGGACATTGTTCTCGACCAGTATGTCTACGATCCCGAGTCGCAGACCGGAGAGATTGCCATCTCGCTGACGAAAGGCGCGCTGCGCTTTATCGGTGGGCGGATCTCGAAGAACCGCGATGCAGTGGTAAGCACGCCGACCGCGACCATCGGTATCCGAGGTGGGTTGACCGTGGTTCAGGTCTCCGAGACCGGCGAAACCAATGTGATCCACATGGCGGGCGAGTACTCCAGCATCACGGATACCAGCGGCAAGACGGTCACGCTCAGCCGTGCAAACGCTTCGGCCAGCAGCAGCCAGGAAGGCGGCGCTCAGTATACCGGGATCGTCGACTCTGAAGGTCTGTCCGATGTCTACGAATCGTTCGAGGGCGAAGGCGATGGCGGCAGCGACACGCTGGAAGATGTTGGCGATACCGGATCTGACAACAATGGTGGCTCCTCCACACAAGCGGGCGGATCGGACCAGTCGGGCGAAGGCTCGGGCGGTGGCGGCACGACCGCTTTGGTGGAAGAAGAGCTGGGAGAGATCGCAGATCTGAACTCGGACTCCGAAGGTGGCGCCACTGATGACCCGGTTTCGACAAGCGGCGAGTCCCCTGCAGCCGAAGCTGAACAGGTCGAGACCGTCGAACAACAGAACGCTGTGATTGACTCGGGTAGCGGCGGCGACAACTCTGATCTTGATGAAGAAGATGATATAGAAACGGGTACTGATACCGGAGCGGACACGGGTACTGATACCGGGACGGATACCGGAACAGACACGGGCACCGATACTGGAACGGGCACGGGTACAGACACAGGCACCGATACTGGAACAGACACCGGAACGGACACGGGTACAGACACCGGGACAGACCCCGTTTTGACGGACTTGACCGGGGGTTTCCTCTCCGAGCCAACAGGAGTTTTGACTTTTGACACAGTGGAAGAAGGCTCGCTGATCGGCACCGCTGGCGCCGAGGTCATCACCATTCCCGTGCCCGAAACGTCCGCGGACTTTGTCACCACCTTTTCGGATGGCACGATACCGGTGTTCTTTGCCAAAGCTATCGGCGGCGCGAATACCGGCTTCTTCGAGTTTCCCTTTCCCGCAGCGGGCGAGGAGGCTTTGGGAAGCTCAACAACCCTCGGAGTGGTGGAAGGTCGCGGGTTCTCGGATCTGGACAACGACTTCCATTTCCTTTTCGTTCAGGGCCCGCTTGATGCAAATGGCGACGGAGAACTTGGCGCTGTGGTTTTCGGCGATGCATCGCTGAACCAGCTGTCGTTCAGCGAAGATGCCGGCGCTCCGGCCACAACCAATGTTGTCGAGACATTTGTGGTCGAGCAGGATCTCACCGAACTGGATGGCGGGGCCGACGGTTCGGATGGCAACCTTTTCATCGTCAGCAACGCAAGTGAGACGCGGTTTGATCACCCTTCGAACAATCGCGCGTTTACGCCGGGCGCAAGCCGCGTTCTCGCTGCAGATTTCAGGACGAACGATTTCGGCCAAGGCATCACCGAGACCGAGTTCTTCGTTCTTTCGGACACGTTGTTCGAGGGCGGAGATGGCGGTGGGCTACGCTTTGGCACCAACACATTCGGGATCTTGAGCGACAGCGGCGTCGGAGGATCCGGAACGTTCATCTCGGAAAGCCCGATTGGCACGTTTGAAGACGGTGATCGCAATTCGATCTTCGGCACGGACAACAACTATCTGGTGCTGAGCTCGGCCACGCGCGCGGATCAATCTTCTCCTTTTGTCGTCGATACATCCGGACAAGAGCGGGAACTCGCAGGTCAGCCAATCAATGGGTTCGGGGACGAAGGTTTTGCCACTCTCGCGACCCGTGATACGGGTGGTGTGGAACTCATCGTGAATCCGCTGCCACTTGCAGATGGTCCGGACAACGCAGATCCGTCTGGCCCTGTCTTACGTGGATTCGCAAGCGGCGTCGCCAGCTGTATCGGCGCGCCCTGCGGTGTGGACCGGGACGGGGACCTCATAGGCGACCAGACCTATGCAGTGACCGGAATTGCCGACTTCTTCTTCATTGACGGAACAACACCGTTCGTGGCCGATCCTGACAACAACTCACTGGCCTCGACCTTCGAGCTGGAGGTGGCCAGCGAAGCCGTCGGGAACGAGACCTTGAACGGTACTCTGGGCCTCGTCCTGCCAACCAGCCCGGATGGCACCAACTCGGCATATCTCGACGATCGCCGCTTTGCCGGTATTGGCGGCGACAGACGCCCCGGCAATGTCAGCGTCGGAGGCAGTTCGCTTCCGGGCGGTGCATTCGCACTGGCCTCCTTCCCACTGACAAGCGACGCGGGCCTGTTAACAAACCCGAACCCGGAGTTCCTGCGTTTTGGCGTATGGGGTGCAGTGTATGCACCCGATAGCGCAAACGCACCGGGGCGCGAGGATGCGGTCCCAGCTGGCTTCTTCGTGGCTGGAGCACCAACCGATCTCAACCTGCTTCCAGCATCCGGTGTTGCCGAGTTCAACGGCGAGGCCCTGGGCACACGGGTTGATGCATCTGCGACGCGGACCGTCCAAACCGGTACCTTCAACCTGCAATACGATTTCAACATTGCAGAAGGCGCGTTCGATCTGAATATCGCAGAGTTCGATTTTACTGATGTCCCGATCTTCCAGGCCGCCCTGCCGGACCAGTACAGCTACAACCATCTTCAGTTCACACAAGACATCGTGGGGGATGGGCGCATTTTCTCGGGCGGTGGCAACCCGTTCGCGGCAACCGCAGGTAACTTCCTGGCCAAGGATCTCGACACCGGTGTCGAAGTGGCTGGAGTTTTCGGCGCAGAGAACTCGGTCTTCGATCCGAACGGTGCGTTACGCCCTGTAGGCGGTGTGTCAGAGGGCGCATTCTTCTCCGAACTGACAGGGTTCGTCGGTTTTGAAGACACCTTCGATAACACGGACCTACGCTTTGGCACCGGCTTCCCCGAAGGTGGTAGCGCTGTCGAGGAAATCACCATTACAGTTCCCGTTGATGACAACGAGTTCATCGACCCGTCCGGCACCAATGAAGGCCTCTTCCAGTTCGGCGCGAGCAGCGGTTTCCCGGACGGTTTTTCCAGTAGCCTGGGAAACCTTGGCGGAACGGGCTTTTCTGACCTGGACGACGACTTCCACGCCTACACCGTCGCAGGAGATCCGGATCAGACCGGGCTCAGACCGGTCGGCGTGGTCGCGTTCGGCACCCCGGAAGGAACGCAGGCATCACTGCCGTTGAACGATGCATTTGTGACAGGCGGAAATGTCTTCACGCCACTGGCCATTGGCACGGACATTGCCCGCAACCCGAGTGGCGGGTTCGGTCTGATTGGCGACGCGTTCCTTGTGTCGAACTCGGGAGAGGCCAGGTTCATCCACCCGTCGCATACGTTTTCTGCCAATGGCGGGCGCATAGGCGGCGCTTCGTTCGATGGCGGCATCAATTCTGGCGGCGCGTTCCAGCAGCAGCTTACGATCTTTGCAGACGCGCTGACGAATGATGGCGCGGGTGGACTGCGCTTTGGGGGATTTGGTTTCCAGACCACGACCTTGGACGAGACCATCCCAAGCTCGACAGTATTTGCCGTTGGGACCCTGGAAGACTTCAATGGTGACACCGTTTACGATGGCAACGACTTGCGGTTTGTCACTTCTTCGGCGTTCCGGCCGGACCCGGGCGGTGAATACCAGTTCTTTGCGGAGGAAAAGACAAACGGACAGGGCACAACCGTCGAGGCGGGATCGCTAAACGTCGTGACCATCAACGAGAGTCAGTCCGAGACCATTCAGGAGCCACTCTCGATTGCGCTTGGTCCGCAAAGTGCGAGTGTGCTGGCTGCGGGGGCAACTGGGAACGTAGCAGTTCCGGTCCTAACCGGATTTGCGAGCGCGCGTGCCCAATGTGGCAGTGGGAACTGCGGCGGGCCGCGCCCAAATCAAGTTGGCACGACGCGCTCCTACGAGCTGGGCGGCACAGCAACATTCGCCTTTGATGGTGACAGCCAGAATCTCGACGACGCGAACTTTGTGATCGCGAACTTCAACCTCAACAGCGATGAAAACGACAACGTACCGAGCGTCTCTGGAGCAACGGAGTACTCGTTCGCAGTCGGCGGATTGGACAGCACCGTTTATGCTGATGACACGACGTTTGTCGGTGTCGGTTTCACCGCGGACGGCGCTACGATCGACACTCCAGGCATCTCGGGCAATGACGCAGTCTTCGGCTTCGCTTCCGGGAATGTGCTTGGCGATACCGAATTGCTGCGGACGAACGCGAATGTGCCGGAGTTCATGGCCTGGGGCGCCTGGAACGCATCCTTCAAGCAAACGGACGGGACGAACGGACTGGAGCGGCAGGACTTCGTGACGAGCGGTTTCTTTGTTGCAGGTGCGCCTACGGATCCGAACAATATACCGGCGACGGGCATCGCGGAATATAACGGCATTGCGGTGGGCCAGCGACAGGATCTGAACTTTGACCGTGTGGACGCTGTCGGCGGGACAGTCCAGATGACCTATGATTTCGGGTCCAGCCTGCGCACGTTTGACATTGCCATCGATCAGGTTGCCAACCCGGGGCTTGCCGAGATCGAGATCCTGGGTGCAAGCGTGTTCGAGGGAGACACGCCCGATACCTACCAGGTTTTCCAATCCGGAAGCATTGCTCTTGATGTCTCTGGTCAGTTCTTTGCTGCAGGGAACGACCCGGTCGGTGCGACAGGCGGCGAGTTCAGGATCGAGGACACCGTCAGTAATATCGTAGTCAATGGGGTCTACGCGGCGGACCGGTCAAACTGATAGCGGCTGTCAGAAGTACGGAGGGCGGGGGGTAGCCTCCCGCCCACCCACCTCACCCAGTTTTGCGTGCCTCTGCCAGTTCACGGCTGGTGCGTTCCAGACGCGATGCAAGGACCTTTATGAACTCCAGCGCAATGTCGGGGAATTCGTGCAGCAGGTCGAGAATCGCCTTGCGCTTCAAGCGCAAAACCCTCAGCTCGCCTCTGGCCGCAATGGCAGTGGTCCGAGGCTGATCGCATAGGACCGCCATTTCTCCGAAAATCTCCTTGGCTTTCAGAACGGCAACCGAGATCTCGCCACCTGGTGTCGGGATCAGCACATCCACTTCGCCATCGAGAATAACATAAGCAGAATCGCCCTCGTCGCCCTGCTCGAACAATCGCTCGCTTGGGCGGAAGCTCAGGGCCTCACCCATCATGGCGACCAGTTTTAGCCGCTTTGGATCGACATTCCGAAACATCGTCGTTTCGCTCATGATCTCGACAGCTTCGTTCAGGCTCACGGGCTTCTCCCTGGACACTGCTTAGATATGATCTGCCCGCGTTTCCGGACGCGCGCAAGTGACGTTACCGTTCTCGGAAATCTGGATCACAAGATCCGCACCGGCACAAGCCTCGGCCTCCGTGGCGGCGTAAACGATCGTTGTCTCTGGCAGAGCGGTACGAATAGCAGATCGCAGCTCGCTATCAGCTTCATTGGAAGCGCCTGCGATGCTGTCCAATATCATCAGATTGGGCCGCTTGATCAGTCCGCGAACAAGTCCGATCCGCCGACGCGCAATCGAACTGAGACCACTGCCCGAGCCCATCTCGGCTGAAAGGCCCAACCGGATCAGGTCGTCGCGCAGCCCGGCTGCTGCAAGAACCTTCTCCATCATATCATCCAGCCGCTTCCATGCGGTCTTGCGATCATAGCGGCGTTGCCCATGCAGGATGTTGCCCGCGACGCGACGGGCCGGGCTGAAACGTTCCTCGTCGAAGGAGACGAAATCTTCGCGGCCCTTCAGCAATTCGCGCGCGCGGGCACGGCAATCCAGCAGTTGTTCGATGGCCTCTTTGGGCAACACGTCCAACCGGTCACGGGTCGGCACGAAGCCGAAGGCCAGCCCGATCATCTGCTTCTGCTGATCAGCCGTCAGTTGTGTGACCTCTTTCGAGCCATGGGAGACGACCACTTCGTGCGCAGCCATGATCTCGAACTTGGAGAAGCCAGTGAAGCCCTCCAGAACCGAGCTGTCGGCGTCCAAAGCATCAACCAATTCGCTGAACTCGCAGGCTATGGCCCAACCAATACCCAGCAGCACGTCAGTCGCGCCCACCGCTTCCAGGACCTCCATGACGGCTGCATCCTTCACATAGTCGGACGACAAGGTGCGTGCTTGCACGGGCAAGGCATAGAGCGTGTTCTCGACCAGGCGCGCGTTGGTATTCAACTGACCAGGTTCCCAGTCTTCCACAAGATCCGACAGATCCTGATCATCCGCGTGAAGTTGGCGGCGCGCGGAAAGGATGCGTTCCTCCCATTCCTTGGCCCGCTTTGCGTCAAGGCGCATGTCGAGCGCACTGGAATAGAGATCGCTGGACAGACCAACGAGGTCGATCAATTCTAAAAGACGGGTGTCCAAGGCTTCCGGGCCGTCGACACCGGCCAGCTTGTATTCGACCCAGTCGCCGCGAGGATTGCCAGTGGAATTGCCCGTGAGGCGCGCTTCACGCAGCATCTCGGCAAGGCCAGCATCCTCCTGACCCGCCAGCTCGGGCATGCCCCGGAACAAACCATAGAGCAGGTTCTCGCGGAGCGAGCGCGCCACGATGCCCGGCTCGGACCCGACATAGGAGACAGTTGCGCCAAGCCTTGGCAGGGTTGCCTCATGAATCACAGCCCCGCCCATGGAAACCCGACCCAGCGCAGGCGCTTGTAGCCCTGCGGCAATCTTCAGAAATGCCTCCCGCGCACCAGAGCCGCCGCCTTGCACCGCCACCATGGACCCTTGTGGAATTGAGATATCAGGAACGGTCAGACCGCCTGTACCCGGTCCACCTTCCAGTGCAGAGATCTCGAGAGCGCCTTGCATGGGCGTTGCATCGGTATCCGCGGGATAGAGATGCGTCGCGGACAGAACATCCTCACCAGAGAAGTTCTCAACAACGAATACGTAGCGGGAGTTGAAGTCAGTCCATCGCTGCACATAGTTCAGCACCGCCTTCCAGGGCGCGGCGACATCCTTGTAGGCTGCCAGAACCGCGACGAGCGAACCGAAATCCATGTCTCCCTTGATCACCAGATATCCACCTGCGGCATAGAAGAAAAATGGCGTCAGCTGGTTCAGAAAATTGTTGATGAACTTGATGGTGAACTTGCGCTTGAACAACGCCAACCGGATCCCCGTGTTCTCGAACAGTCGACATGCGACCTGCGCCATGTGCCAGCGAGCCGTATCATTGGTGTGCACGTCGCCGATGACATTCACCGTCTCGCCGATAGTGTCAGCCAGCTTGCGCGTATTGCCCGCACGTTCCTTGTTCAGGCGTACAATCTTTTTCTGCAGCTTGGGGATCAACCATGCCTGGAACGGATAGAGCGCGACGGCCGCCAGCCCCAGCATCCAGTCCTGCACAAAGATAAAGGTAACATAGACGCAGAGCAGCCCGCTCTGGAAACAGGGGGTGGCCAGCACCTCGCCAATAAAGCCGCCCAGCGGCTCGATCTCGCCCAGGGTCGACTGGATGACCTCGCCCGGC
>JBGCFK010000358.1:0-3651 GCA_045106875.1 Paracoccaceae bacterium
GGGGCCCGAATGCTCGACAGACCCAGTGGCACATGCGCTGCCCCCTTGCGATTGCATTGCGGGCAATATGGCAGTCTCGGGGCTGCTGGCAGCTGAACGCCACCGCCTTCGGAAAGGCGAGGGGCAAAGCGTGGATCTTACCCTGAAGGATGTGGCAGCAGCTATGCTGGGTAATCTCGGTATTTTGGCTGACGTCGCCATCAATGAGCACGACCGAGAAAAGGCTGGAAACGCGCTCTACGGCGCTTACGGGCACGACTTCGTTTGTGGTGACGGGCGACGTGTTATGGTGATCGGGCTGACCCATCGCCAATGGCGCACACTGCTGAAGGTGACGCAAAGCGAGGGCGAAATCGATTATCTTTCCTCCAGCCTGCGCCAGAACTTCCACGATGAAGGTGTGCGCTGGCGCTTTCGCCACAAGATCACTGCTGCATTGGCTCCGTGGTTCCGTGCTCGGCGTGTTCAAGACTTTGCTGATGACTTCACGAAGGCTGGCATTACGTGGTCCGAATTCCGCAGCTTCAGCCAAGCGATGGCCGAGGATCCAGACATCTCCGAGGAGAACCCGATGTTCACAATGCTCGATCAGCCGGACATCGGGCAATACCTCACGCCAGGATCACCAGTGGCGTTTTCTGCTTTGGCGCGCGAGGATGCCCGACCTGCACCCGGTCTCGGCGAGCATACCGAGGAAGTCCTGGCTGATGTGGTGGGCTTGCCAGACTCGGAGATCGCGAACCTCTATGATAGCGGCGTAGTTGGTGACCCCAGCACCATGAGCGCCCGCGCAGAGACGGGTGGCTGAAGCGTGGCAAAATTCAGCGGCATGTCACTTGCGCTCCGTTCCGACATATGGCGGGACGGTAATCTTTAGCGGCATTTTGCCGGGCGCTCCGCTCGAATAGCATGGTTCACTGAAGTGTCATCACAAGCGCTGTCCGCGATGATCCGCCGGATATTGCCACCAGCGCCCACGACCTGCGGCCCAACCGTGTATGCATAAGACGTGTTGGGGTCCGTCAGCTCGTGCGTAACGATCTTGGGATTCTCCGGGTTGACCGGGACATCAAGCTCCTGCCATGCCCTGCGGCGATCACCGGGTTTCACCAGACCCCTTTCGCCCGTGGCCGGGCTGGTGCTGAACGAGCGCAAAACCCGTGTAACGCTGGCCACGCGGCTGACCGGCAAAGGTGCTGCCGAGACGGCTGCTGTCATCATAGGCATCTTCAAGCGTCCCGACCCCCGCATCCGCCAGTCGAGCACCTTCACAACAGAAGGGATTTTGCCCGGCACCGGTGGCTACGTGAAGCATTGAGGGTGGCGGCCCGGTTCTGCGATGCTTGCGCCTCGTGGAGGAAAGGCGGCGCTCAGAACGCCAATGGTCGCTTGCGGCACCGGCGGCCGCGCCAGACAAATCCGGACAACATCTCAGACGCCAGCGTGCAAGAGATCATCAGGGACTGCAATCTCACGCCAAGGAAATGCCCTGCGTACAAGATACCGCTTCGGGTTCCATTTGGCCAAGGCCTCAGTACGCAAACTTTGCGGCAGAAGCCCTCACCTCCCTTTGGTGGGATAAACCCAGCGTCGCCGATCCAGATGCGCGTATGGAAGCGCATCAAGGCGTGGTTTGGGGTGGGGCAAAACGACCACGAGCAGTTTCGAATGCCTGTCCAATCCGCAGTGCCAGCGGGTCGTCCAGATGTCGCACAATGATCTGCAGCGAGGTCGGCAATCCGCCGGGCGTCATTCCGATCGGAACTGACAATGCCGCCAGCCCCAAATAGTTTGAAACACGGGTGTACAGCGACATCGCATAGTTGTTTTCGTCCGCCTCTGCGGTCGGCATAGCCGTTATCGGGGCCGTGGGCATTATCAGCGCATCCAGACGATCAAACGCGGCGAGGAAGGTCTCGATATCGGCGGCACGTGTGCGTTGTGCCCGGACGCGATCACGCGCGGTCATGTCCCGCCCGACCAGCATGCGCATCCGTGTCGTATCGTTCAGCGGCGCTTCGTTGGAATCCGCAAGGTCGGCATGGGTCGCATAGGCGTCTGACGAAATGATCGACGTTGCGGCTGTTTGATAGTCGGCGAACTCGCGCGGCAGGTCGAAGGACTCCGGCGCAATGCCATGCGCTTCGAATAGTCTGATGGCATCTGTGAAAGATGACCGGACCTCCGACGTCGCGTCAACCAGACCGGCATCCGAGAGCCGTCCGATCTTGAGGCCTGAGAGGCCACGGTCCAGACCCTCCAGAGGATCAGCGCGTTCGATCCCGATGGTCGAAGGGTCGTCGCGATCCTCACCCTGCATGACCGCGACCAACTCAGCAGCGCGGCGCACCGTGTCAGTCAACGGACCGATCGTGTCGAACGTGTCCGACAGGGACACGACGCCCGCCCGGCTGACCAGCCCGATCGAGGTCTTGTGCCCAACGCAACCGCAGAAGGCCGCCGGAATGCGCACGGATCCCCCGGTATCTGTCCCAAGGCCCGCTTTGACGAACCCGCCGCCCACTGCGACGCCGGTACCGCTGGAGGATCCCCCGGGTGTATGGGGCTCGTCAGGTTTCCATGGATTGACCGGCGTACCCTGCGAAGCGTTGGTGCCCCAGCCGCCAAACGCAAACTCGACAGTGTTGGTCTTGGCAACTGTGATTGCGCCCGCCGCGCGCAGGCGTGCGACGACGTTGGCATCCGAGGTCGCGATAGCAGGATTGGGGCGGGTTGCCGAACCCGCCTTTGTCGGCATGCCCGCAACGTCGATGATGTCCTTGACCACAATGGGCAGGCCGTGCAGCGCACCGAGATCGACCCCGGCGGCTTTCAACGCGTCCCTGTGACGGCCTTCGGTCTCGACGATATCCCCGGCGATCAGGGCACAGGAGTGGAGCTTTGGCTGTGCCGCCTCAAGCTTTGCCCGGGCCTCAAGCGCGGTAGTCAGATGATTGGTGCCGGTCATTGCCAGTTCCTCCCTGCTTAGTATGTCTCGAAGATCCGGGTGATCTCGGCTGGATCCTTGGTGATTGTCAGTGCGAGCGAGAGCAGAATCCGGGCCTTTTGCGGGTTGAGGTTGTCTGCGGCAACAATACCGGCATCGCGCAGCCGTGTCAGGGCCACAACCCGCCCGCTGCCCGCGCGTGTTGACTGGACAACCGCGACCCCGGTCGCACTGGCTTCGGCCAGGGCGGCGTGCTCAGCGGGCGGCGCCATTCCCGGCGCGAGGCCAGCCGAGACAATGCCTTTGGCCCCGGCCTCGACGAATGCGCGAACTGCCGTGCCATCGGCACCTGCATAGGAATACGAGATATCGACCCGCGGCAGGGTCTCGAGCGTCCGAACGTCGAACTCTGTGTCGGGCGCGTGTCGCCGGACGGGTTTGCGATAGACCTGAACCTTGTCGGCATCGGCGTGACCAAGAACACCAAAATCCGGCGTTCGGAACGTTTGGAGTCGCCAGGTCGAGGTCTTTGTCACCTCCCGCGCGGCCTGAATTTCCTCGTTCAGGACGAGCAGTACACCCATGCCCCGGGCCTCGGGCGACAGAGCTACCCGCACGGCCGCGGCCATGTTTGCAGCACCGTCGGTGGACAGTCCGGTGGCGGGACGCTGGGCACCAGTGATGACAACCGGCACGTTCGCCTT
>JBGCFK010000359.1:0-10618 GCA_045106875.1 Paracoccaceae bacterium
ACCGCATCCACGACCACAAGCGCTTTGCCGCCCAGGCTTTCGCCCGCGCCAACAATCTGGACAAGCGTACCCATGGCACCCCGGGTGCCCGCATTGGGGTCGTCTCCGCCGGCAAATCCTGGCTGGACGTGGTCCATGCACTCGAACTTCTGGGGATCACGTCCGAGGAAGCCGAACGCATCGGTCTGACAGTCTACAAGGTCGGCATGGTCTGGCCGCTGGAGCCTCGGCGCTTGCAGGAATGGGCTGACGGGCTTGATATGATCCTTGTGGTCGAGGAGAAGCGCGCTGTCATTGAAACACAGCTGAAAGAGATCCTCTACCACATGCCCGCCCGCCCGCGTGTGGTCGGATGGAAGGATGAACACGGACAGGTCCTGTTTTCCGTCAAGAAGGGGCTGGATCCGGTCACCATCGCGCTGGGCATCGGCGGCAAGCTGGAACAGGAGGGCTGCGACAGCGAAAGCCTTCGCCACGCCATGTCCGCGCTGAAAGACGCCTCGCGAACCGACAACGCCCCCGATGCTGCAACGCGCACGCCGTGGTTCTGCGCCGGGTGCCCGCACAATTCCTCGACCCATGTTCCGGACGGCGCCCGGGCCTATGCAGGCATTGGCTGTCACTACATGGTCCAATGGATGGACCGCGAGACCTTGGGCTATACGCATATGGGCGGCGAAGGTGCGAACTGGATCGGCGAATCCGGTTTCTCGACCCGCAAGCATGTCTTTCAGAACCTCGGCGACGGGACGTACAACCACTCAGGCATCCAGTCGATACGTGCAGCCATTGCGGCAGGCGACGTGAATATCACCTTCAAGATCCTCTACAATGACGCAGTGGCGATGACCGGTGGACAGTCCCATGACGGCGACGTCACAGCCGACCGGATTGCCCGCGAGGTGCTGGGTATGGGCGCCAAGCGTGTTGTGGCGGTGGTCGACGAAAAGGAAATGGGGTGGGTCGACTTCCCGGCAGAGGTCCAGGTTCATCCGCGCAAGGATCTGCTGAAGGTGCAGGCAGAGTTGCAGGAGATCGAAGGCGTCACTGCACTGATCTACGTTCAGACCTGCGCCGCGGAAAAACGCCGCCGGCGCAAGCGTGGCAAGTTCCCAAACCCAACCGAACGTGTTTTCATCAACCCCTCGGTCTGCGAAGGTTGCGGCGATTGCGGCATGGCGTCAAACTGCGTAGCGATCCTGCCGAAGGAAACGCCACTTGGCCGCAAGCGGATGATCGACCAATCCGCGTGCAACAAGGATTTCTCCTGCCTCAAAGGGTTTTGCCCCAGCTTTGTGACTGTAGAGGGAGCCGAGCCAAAAAAGAAAGCCGCTGCGTCCTTCGATTTGCCGGACCTGCCAGAACCAGAGATGCGCCTGATCGACCGGCCATGGAACGTGCTGGTCACGGGCGTTGGCGGGACCGGCGTCGTGACCGTGGGCGCTTTGATCTCGATGGCTGCACATCTGGAAGGCAAGGGCGCGGCCGAGATGCAAATGGCCGGGCTCGCACAAAAAGGCGGTGCGGTTGCCATCCATTGCCGGATTGCGCCAAAGCCAGAGGATATTTCTGCCGTGCGGATATCGGTGGGTGAGGCCGATGCAGTGATTGGCGGAGATCTTGTCGTAACCTCGGGCCAGAAGGCGTTGGCGCTGATGGCGCACGGGCGCACAGGATTGGTCTGCAATGCGCATGAAATCACCACGGGCGCGTTTACCCGCGATACCGAGTTTACCCTGCCATCGGATGCCATGCGACTGGCTGTCGAGCGCAAGATCGGCGCCGAAGCTGTGCAAATGGTTGAAGCCCATGCGCTGGCCGAACAGATGCTTGGCGATTCCATCTATTCCAACGTTCTTCTTCTGGGCGCAGCTTGGCAGGCTGGGCTGGTGCCTCTCTCACGCGAGGCAATCATTCAAGCGATCGCATTGAATGGCGCAGGCGTGGAGGGCAACCAGATGGCATTCGAAATCGGCCGCTGGGCCGTGGCGGATGCTGATGGACTGACCAAATACCTGACGCCGCCTGCCGTCGTGATAGAGACCTATTCGGCCAAGGTAGCGCGCCGTGAAGCGCATTTGACGGCGCATACGGGAAAACGCCTCGCCAAACGCTATCGCAAACTGGTGGACCGAGCACGCGATGCAGAGCAAACCGTGGGTCAGGACGGATTTGCGGAAGCTGTGGCGGAAGGCTACTTCAAGCTCTTGGCCTACAAGGACGAATACGAGGTCGCGCGGCTTCACGTTGAGACGCTTGAGACTGAACTCAACAATGCATTCGACAATGTCGGGAAGATCAGTTTTCACATGGCGCCACCGCTTTTTGGCAAGAAAGACGACAACGGCAAGCCGGTGAAAAGCAAGTTTGGGCCGTGGATGTTCCGGGCTCTGAAAGTCCTCGCACGGATGAAAGGGCTACGCGGGACGCCATTGGACGTTTTCGGCTATTCATCCGAGCGGCGGGGAGAGCGTGCGGCTCCCAAGGCCTATGCCAGAACTGTGGACGAGCTGATCAAGGGCTTGGGCGCATCAAACATCGCTCTGGCCGCGGAGATTGCGCGCTTGCCAGTTAAAGTTCGCGGTTTTGGGCATGTCAAAGAAGCAAATGCCCAAGCAGTTGCCGAGGAACAGATAGCGTTGATGGCACAATTCCGCGATCCCTCGCAGCTGACCGCTCAAGCCGCTGAATAAACACTTGGTCCTCTCGCCTACGCCCAGCACAGGCGAGAGGACGAAGCCGAGCCGCACAACGGCGGAAAAGATCGGAGGGGTCAGACCTCCTCGATTCTGATCGCTACGGGGTCTGCCTTGGCCACGTCCAGCGCAGTAATCCGGGCCAGAGCCTTGTCTATGCCATCACGCCGCGCGTCATGGGTCACGATCACCACTGGCACAGCCTGATCGCCCTGACCGTACTGGCGCATACGGTGGATCGAGACGCCTTCCCGTCCCAGTGCATCCGCCAACGCCGCCAGCGCCCCCGGTTGGTCCGCCAACATGAACCGCAGGTAATAGGGCGCATGTTCATCACCATGCGCAAGCCGTGTTGCCTCGACAAGACTGGCAGCGGGGCGCCCGAATATCGGCGTAGCGGTGCCGCGCGCCGCGTCCAGCACGTCGCCCATAACTGCGGACGCGGTGGCACCCTCACCCGCACCAGGGCCGGTCAGCGAAACCTGTCCGACAAAGTCACCTTCGGCAACGACAGCGTTCACCACACCCGGCAGCGCGCCTATCACAGTGCCCTCGGCAACCATGCAGGGACGCACCCGCTGCTCGAGCCCTTCGGGATGCAGCTTGGCCAGCCCAAGCAGTTTGATGGAAAAACCCATGTCGCGGGCTGTGCGGATGTCCTCGAGCGTCACCCGTTCGATCCCCTCGCAAACAACGCCCGCAAAGTCGATCTTTGTACCAAAAGCCATGGACGCGAGGATCGCAAGCTTGTGCGCGGCGTCAATTCCGCCGACATCAAAGGTCGGATCTGCCTCGGCATAGCCAAGCTTTTGCGCATCGGCCAGCACGTCTGCATAGTCTGCGCCGGTCTGTTCCATCTTTGTCAGGATGTAATTGCATGTACCGTTCAGCACGCCGAAGACGCGGCTGACCTGATTGCCTGCCAATCCCTCGCCCAGAGCCTTGAGGATGGGGATCCCGCCTGCAACACCTGCTTCCGTGCGCAGTGCGACACCCTTGGCTTCGGCCGCTTCGGCCAAAGCCTGGCCGTGCTCGGCGATCGGCGCCTTGTTCGCCGTGACCACATGCTTGCCATTGGCGATGGCCCGTTCAACCAGATCTCTGGCCGGGCCTTCCGAGCCACCGATCACCTCGACCACGCAGTCCACATCTGCACGCGCAGCAAGCGCAACGGCGTCAGCCTCCCAGGCATACCCGGACAGGTCCACGCCGCGGTCCTTTTGGGAACGCGCGGAGACTGCCGTGATCTGAACCGGGCGTCCTGCCTTCTGCGCCAACATTGCGCCATGGGCTTCTACCATCTTGACGACACCGACACCGACCGTGCCAAGCCCAGCGATACCAAGGCGAAAGGGAGAGGGCATGTGGGGAACTCCTTGAGCAGCAAGAGTGCCCCGTCTATCCGCTGGCGTTGCATGTGCCAAGACCCGGTTCCAACCGTTGCGCCGGATCTACGAGCCTGCTAGCCACTAACTTCATTTGAAGGTCTGGTGACCCGAGGGGATCGCGTTGTTTTTGTGTTTGCGATACACTGTTCTGTGGCTTCTGGTGGGACTGCTGTCAGCGGCGTTTTTAGGATCGATGCCAGCGCGCGCAGAGGATCAGGCGGACAACAAGGGCGATCGTCTGGCCGCGCTTATGAAACGGTCTGTCGGCGAGCGCATCGTTATCGCCGGGCGCCAGCGGATGCTGGCCGAGGGCATGGCAGCCAAGCTGTGTTACAAAGTCTCCGGCATCCAGAACGCGTCGGCAGGACGTGATCTCTACACCATGTGGAACATTTTCGGCTGGTATCATGCCGGGCTCCGCCACGGCAACACGCAGTTGGAACTGAGCGCCGAGAGCAATCTTGATGTGCTGAACGCATGGGCGCAGATGGACCTGATCTGGGGCGGGTTGAAAGGTGTCTACGAAGGCGTCATTGACAGCGATACCTCTGATCGCGGCACGCTTGGGGTCGCTGTCGATCTTACCGAGGCCGTTACCGATGGGGCCTCACAGCTGGTGGCAACCCTGCGCGGCGCTTACTCCGAACAGCTTGGCCCGCAAGGGTTTGGCAGCGCACTCCTGATCGACCTTTACGAGCGTCAACGCATGTTGGGACAGAAGATCGCAAAGGATGTCTGCCTTGTCAGCCTGCGTGATACCCCCGCCACGCGGATAGCAGGCCTTGAGAAGACACTTACGCTGTTCAACCTGTCACTGGATGCGTTCCAGAACGGATTGTCGGATGTGGGTGTTCCACCTCCACCAACGCCAGAAATCGCACAGCTTTTGAAGAAGGCGCGCAAGGACTGGCAACCGGCCGAGACCTGGGCCAGGGCCGCGGCCGAGGGGCAAGCACTGTCTCAGACGGAACTCGCTGATTTCGCGGACGCCATGGATCTGTTCATTTCCGACATGACAGCAGCCATCAATGCCCTAGTCGCCTTCAAGGCACGCTGACACCGGGCAATGCCGATTGAGCGATCTGCTGCGCAAGCTCGAGCCACAGCTTGCGCCGGATCGCCTGAGCAAATGTCTCGAAGCTGTCAGCGTGCAGCACAAAGCTGCCGGGCCCGTAGATCACGTTGTCCCGGTACCAGACGTCCAGATCCGCGAAATCGCTGAGGATCGCCAGCCCGTTGATGGTGACACGATGCTGACCGGCCATCACTTTTGCCTCAGGCATCATCATCGCCTTGCGAAACCAGGGGGGTGTTTCAGGCCCGTCACCGGTCACATCCACAACTCTGCGGACGCCGCGATGGCGATTCTGAGACATCATCTCGATTGCATGGCGGACCGCGTCTCCGATGCCGGTGCCACCGCCACCGAACCCGCCTGCAGCGCGCGTCCGTTTCCCAAGCAGGGTCAGATCATTGGCAAACGACTCTGCGGCTGCAGCCGAGTCCAGCAGATACCACCGCGTCGTATGCTTGGGCAAAGCTGCATCACCCCAGATGACCATGGCCGCAGCGATCTTGCCCAACGGACCGGATGTGATGGCTGCCTGGATCGAGGGATCCCGGAACGCCTCGGCATAGCCTGCTATCTGAAGGGCATATTCCGCGGCGTCCACACTGCCTGAATCGTCTACGGCCAGCACAAGCTCGACATCCACGTCCTCGGCCTGTGAGACAGACGCACTCAGCACTGCCACAGCAAAGACCATGACAAACCAGCGGCACATGGGCGTGAGGGACGCACAAAACATCATGCGACGCTATCATCGGCCTCGCAAAGGTAAACCGCCTGGGCCGTTTTCGGGACGTATAAAATTTGAAATGCCCTGTCACAGAAGGCGCATCAGCAGGACTTCCAAGGCTCGTGGTTCAGCTTGTCTCGCAAGCGCTCCGGAACCGGCAGAATTCCTGACGCTGTGATTGGTCTCTATCGTTTCTGAAGGACCACTTGGTTTCCGACATGAACAGCACTTCTGTGGCAATCAGATCTGGTTTGGCTTGTTGCTGGATATCGGGGTCGGCTGGTTCCTTGTCCTGCCGGGCACGAACGCAGCCGAAATGCAGGTACTGCCCTCGCTGTCGGTTGTCATATGCAAAGGTTGCTCAGGCTTGGCTGCCATGTTGGCGCAGTTGCTGTAAATCGAGTAACAGCGGAGCGAAAGCGCTTTCGGAGCGGGTTGATTGGGGGGCCTTGCGCGGCGCCCCGGCTCAGTCCTGACCGGCATCCCAGAAACCCCAGCCGTCAGGCACATAACCATGTGCCAGAGCAATATCGGTGACGGCCTTTTCGTGCTCCCAGATCAGACCAGCATCGAAGCGCGTATCCGAGATGGTGACCTCCACCGTCTCGACCCCGTCATCACCGGTGTAGATCTCGATGGCATGTCCAGCCTTGCGCAGGGCGAGGATATAGCCGCCCCGGTCCGCACCCTCGCCAGCAACCGTTTGAACGTCCAGATTGATGGGCAGACCAGCGGGGATGCCCTGGTTGTCCACAAGCTGCTGCACGGTTTCTTCGGTGTCAGCGCGTTGCGCGTCCCAGTCCCAGCGATCCGTCAACTTCCTGCGACCTGCCGCGCATAGTCATCTGCATCGAACCAGCCGAACGAGGACTTCACCTTGAGGTTCTCGTCCAGATCCCACTCCTCCCACCCGGGCACCTTAAGCGGATTGCCCGTGTTGGCGTCATGGCCAGTGAACGTCCAGACGAATACCGCATGCGTGCCTGATACTCGCAACTCGTCACATGTCAGGCTGAGGTCGGGCACATCCGCATAGAAATTTGCTGCCATTGCAGTCATCGCTTCTGTGCCCTTGTGCGGATCGCCACGATTTATGATGATCTGGCCATCCGAGGCATAGAATGATGCGACTTGGGCAGGATCTCCCGAGTTCCATGCTGTTGTGTAGTCCCGCGCCATCTGGCTTACGGCAGCTGTGTCCAATGGCATCTTACGTTCCCCACAAGCATGTTCCATAGCAACGCTAACACATGGGCGAATGCCCGGTCGACAATCGCTATTCGGCGGCGCGGCCCAACTGGCTGTAACCCGCGATGATCTCGTCAGCCCTGTCCACAACCCGGCGGATATTCCGGGCGGCCTGACGGATGCGTTGCTCGTTCTCGACAAGGCCAAGGCGCACATATCCCTCGCCATATTCGCCAAAGCCGACGCCCGGGGACACCGCCACTTCTGCCTCGCGCAGCAGAATCTTGGAGAACTCCATGGAGCCCAGCGCGCGGAAAGGCTCGGGCACGCGCGCCCAGGCGAACATCGTGGCAGGCGGCGGTGGCACGTCCCATCCGGCGCGGGCGAACGATTCCACCAATGTGTCGCGCCGGGCACGGTAGATGCCCCGGATCTCGTCAATGCATTCGGTCGGACCGTTCAATGCAGCTGCGGCAGCGACCTGCACAGGCGTGAACGCACCATAATCGAGATAGGATTTGATCCGTGTCAGCGCCCCGATCAGGCGCTCATTCCCGACTGCAAATCCCATGCGCCAACCGGGCATTGCGAAGGTCTTGGAGAGCGACGTGAACTCGACTGCGCACTCCATGGCACCGTCGACCTGCAGAATCGATGGCGGCGGCTTGTCGTCGAAATAGATCTCGGAATAGGCCAGATCCGATAGCACCCAGATATGATGCTTGCGGGCCAATGCGATCAGGTCGCGGTAAAAATCAAGGTCACAGACTTGCGCCGTCGGGTTCGACGGGAACGAGACAATCAGCGCCACAGGAGACGGCATCGAGTGATGAATTGCCCGATCCACGGCCTGAAGATACGTCTCAGGATCAAACCGCCCATCCGTCAGTGTCGGAATATGGCGCAGCGCAGCGCCCGCGATCATGAAACCGTAGGGATGGATCGGATAGGAGGGCGAGGGCACCAGCATCGTGTCGCCCGGCGCCGTGATCGCCATCGCAAGGTTGGCAAGGCCCTCCTTCGAGCCCAGCGTAGCACAGACATGCCGCTCTGGGTCCAGCTCGACACCAAAACGACGCGCATAGTACCCCGCCTGCGCGCGCCTGAGCCCGGGGATACCCTTGGATGAGGAATACCGGTGCGTGCGAGGTTTGCGAACGGTTTCCACCAGCTTGTCAACGATGTGCGAGGGCGTATCCATGTCTGGATTGCCCATGCCGAAATCGATGATATCCCGACCTTCGGCACGGTATTCGGCCTTGAGGCGATTGACCTCGGCGAACACGTAGGGCGGCAGGCGTTTGATGCGGTAGAAATCGTTGGCTTGGGTCATCTCTCTCTCCTGAGCCGCGGCTTATAGGAGGAGGATCGGGCGTAGGCCAGCGCATTTCTCGTGCAGGAAAGGACGTATTTCCGGAACAGCGAGCGGGGCAATTCTTAGCCAGAGACTCAGAATACGGGTCATTCTTCGGCCAGACCTAAGAATTAACCTATCCGAACGCCTGCGACAGGTTGCGGGTCAGAACGCGAGATTCAACTGCAGCTCGCCCGCATGCCCGATTGTCTCCGCGCCGAACGCGCCGTGGTAGATCGCGCGCAAAAGCACATCATCGGCAGCAAAGACATCCAGTCCGGCCGCAACGGTGCCCAACAGATCATCACTTTGGGCCACCTGCTGACCCGCGCTTGTCGCGACCCGCGCCTTGGTATCCGACTGCCAATCGAGCCCAAGTGTCAGGCTTGGTCGAACCAGGGTTTCGTATGGGCCAAGGATCAGATCGCCACCAAGTCGGACGCGCGGATGCGTACCAAACGACTGCAAGTCGCTGCCCCCAGTTGTCCGGTTTTGCGCGCCTGCGCCTGTCTCCGCGTACTCATCGCTTTCCAGATGGGTGAAACCGACCCCAAGTCCCGGCTGCAGGAACATCTCACCGATCCGATGCGTATAGGCCACGTCACCGCGGATCGAGACCGAACGCGTCCCGAAATCGGCAACAGCCGTACCTGCACCTGTGATGCGCGAGAGATCGCTTCGTCCAATGGCACCGGCAATGCCGAGACCTGCGGTAAAGGGACCTTCGACGTATTTTACAACAAGACCTGCACGAAACCGCTCGGCCTCGACCTCGGAGCCGGTTGCGCTGGTGCGGCTGTCGTCGAAACCAACAGCCCCGCCTGCGAACCATCCTCGGGCAAGCTCGATCTGCGCGCCGATCGCAAAGCTGAACGTGGTGTCTTCATGGGGGTTCGACCCAGTGACCCGCTTCTGCCCGGTCTCGGCCGAGGCCCAAGCGCAGCTGGTTTGTGCCGCAGGGTCCGCGGCGGTTGGGCAGGAGAACAACCGTCTGGCGAAGTTCTGGCTGCGGCCAAGATCGGCGGAGAGATCCTCGGCCCCCGTTCCGATGATCGACGCTGAAGGCGGGGGAGCGGCGACAACTACAATGACGTCGACATCATCATCAGGAATGCCCTTCCCGGCCTGGCCACCATCTATCGAGATATCACCCCCCGTGATCACCCCACCAACGAAATCGACGTCACCGTCATCATTCAGGTCGATCACAATGTTCCCATCGGTGGACAGTGGCTCGGTTATATCGAGGCTACTCCCCGCACCGAGGTCGATTGTGATTTCGGGCGCCATGATCGCGGCGACAGTCAACGCAGTGGCCCCGTTGCCTATGATCAGAACAGGCTCGTCCGACACGATCGGCTCGGTGATTTCAAAGACAGGGACATCCGGGATTTAAATCACCAGATCCGCAAGGGTCGGAGAAGCATAGGCAGCCACAAGCAATAGACCAACGCCAAGCCGTCTCATGAAAATACCCCAACCAATCTCGCACACACGCGATCTGTACCCGGATCAGAGGCAGAGTGGCAAGCTTTCAGGGCAGGTGATCAGCGCTTGCGCTTGGCGGCCGCCAGCAGACGTTCGCGTTCGGCGGGCGGAATGACCGGGCCGGACAGCTTGTTGGCGCGCTGCTCGGACTGCACGGCTGACGACGACAGATCTGCCTGCGCGCGAGCACCGTCCAGAGGGTCGGGCACTGCAGCCGTATACGTCCCACGGGCAGGCGCCGACGGTACATCGACCAGACGCGGATAAGGCGCGGTTTCAACCTCGGCACTTTCGGGCAGGTCATACTGGCCAAACAACTCGACCGTGCCGCAGCTTGCAACCGACAGCAGAAAACCCGCCCCAGCGATCGCACGCAGAGCGACATTTTGTGCAGTGCAACATTTACGCAGCATGGTTATATCTCCGACCCGGCGGTTTCGCATGTTGTGCTAGGCTGCAATAACCATAACGATAGGCGGCGCCGGGCACCAGTGCCACAGCAACTGCCGGAGGGAAGAAGATGACATCGCCGGAAAAAACCGAGGCTCTGGCCGAACGCGTGGGCCACATGCTGGAACGTTCGACACAGCTGTGGGCGGGAAGTCTGGATCGCTCGGTGGAGAGCGCGGGCAAGAAGCTGAAACCCGACCCGCTGCATACGACACCTGCGATGTCCAAGGTCTGGTACGACTACTGGGATCATCC
>JBGCFK010000036.1:0-5665 GCA_045106875.1 Paracoccaceae bacterium
CCAGCGGCTCACGCTGGCAGCGCTGACACCAAACCGCTCAGCCACAACCCGGTGCGATGCTCCGGCCGCAACGGCGGCAAGGACACGTGTTCGAAGATCGACAGAAAGAGCCTTGGACATCCTGACCGGCCTCCCTCCCCGATCAGAATTATGAATCAGAAAAACAGGCCCGATGGGAATCCCCCACGATTCACTCAGATCGGGTTCCGCTCTAAGGCGCTGAATTCACAAGAAAGTCGCACTTGGAAATAGAATTCACCTGCAACGGATCGAAGATCCATAAACATGCATTATGTGTATTTCCAATTGCTCTTTCATCCCGGATCGAGAGGTTGTCGAGCACGGGCGGAACGAGTGCCCGACCTTTGGAGAGGAACGTCACATGCTGTCCATCAGGCTTGTCGGGAACCATATCGCAGAATTTGACCAGGCCACGACCCCCCGTCGCCAACAGGGGCAGGTCCATCCAACTTAAAAAGGTAGCTCTCTCCTGTTCGGCTCCACCGACCGGCCCGCAGTTCAAATCGGCCAGCTCCTCGTTGGTTTCTCTCGGGTCATCGGCGCCTGCTTGATCTTCGTCGCAAGCCGGGAAGGCGCGCAAGGGAAACATCGTCTCGATTGCGCGCCGTTTTACTCGCCCCGGTCGAACCGTCAGAGCAGTTCTACCGCAAGGGCCCAATCGGAAACCCTTTCCATGGACAGACTGAAGTCGTCTACATCGTGGATCCCGGCATCGACTTCGATATATGCTCTTTCGGTATCTACTGCACGGATGCGGACGCTGCCTGACCAGCCCAAGTCGGCTTCAAGATCGGCGAGGTTCAGTTCGATCGTATCCGTGTCTTCCGCGTATATGACCAGCAGATCGGTGTCCTCGGAGAGCAGGGCGTATTGTTCTGCGCGCTCGCCCCCGGTCAGGTAATTGGCCCGTTCCATGTCCAGAACAAACCGGTCATTTTCCACGAAGAACTTGTTCCAGGTTGTGATCTGGTTGATGGTCGCTTGGGAATACGGCTGGCTTCCTTCCCAGCCATTGCGTGAGGATTCATTTCCGGTCTCGAGGTCGATCATGTTGCCGTAGATGCCCGCAGCGCCTCCGGCGATCGTTGAAATCCAGAGGGTATCGACCGTTTCCGCCTCGCTCCAATCCTGTGGACCATCGCCGTCCCGGACGCGGAACCGATCACCGCTGAGGACCGGCTTGTCGAGCGAGATCCCACGCTGTGTCTGATTTTCAAAAGCCGCCACAAACACGTCGTAGCCGGGTTTGTAGTGCTCGTAATCAGCCACATCCTGACCGACATGCCACTCTCCATCGAGCTCATGGTCGCGGCCGTCGTTTGGTCCGTCGGATCGAACGCTGGTGAGGTGGTCGAAGTCGCTGCGCCCGCGGAAATGCTCGGCGGCTTCTGCCGCTTCTGCCGCACTGCTCCATTCGTTATTGTCGAAACCGTATCCAAGGGTCCAGCCCGGGAGAGGGCCAAGCCTGTCGGCAAAGTATTCAAGCACCCTGTGGTGTTCGACGCCGTTTTCACCATCTGGCAGCTGATCCGGCGTCTGACCGCGAGCACTGTCGCCCCAAGGCCAGATATGAACGACTGCACCGGCCTCATGCGCTGCCTGAATGATCGTCTCCAGCACTTCAAAGGTCCGAGGGTCCGGAGTGTTGGAAGTTGACGGAATCCGGGTTCCATAATTGCTGGTTTCGCTGAACAGATCAAAGATCTGATTGCCCAGATGCGGGATATGAAGGCCAGTGAAGCCGTGTTCGTGAATGAACGTGTCGATCAATTCCTGCACGGCGCCGGGGTTCTGGTAGAACTCCTCGATATCCGTTGTAACCATCGCGAAGTTCGGCAGGATCGCGTCCAGCCCGCCGTCTCCAAGCTGTTGGGCAAACTTGGTTCCCTCGGCGACCACGAAACCCCGCGCACCCGGATCGGCCGCGATACCGACGCGCCCGAAATAGCCGTCAAGCGCATCAATGGTTGAGGTGGTTTGAAACTCCCACTCACCGTCAAGCACACCCGAGAAACGGAACGCAAAGTCGTCGCCATTCCAGAAGAGTCCCGCTTCGCGGACCTGACCTGTGTCCACATGCGTGAAGACGGCTTTCGCATCCACATCGAACTCGTTGCCCGCCACCGAGACACCGTCGAGCACCCACTCGGCGAATGGTGCGAACATCTCCGCCGACACCGTGCCGAGGTCGAGTGGATTGGCGCTTTCGCCGGAGGGCAGAATATCAACGGTCACCGTTCCTCGGCTGCTGCCGCCCTGTCCGTCGATCACGTTATACTCGATTGTATCCCGGCGGCCCGCGTAGCCGGGAAATGGCGTGTAGAGGATGTCTTTCCCGTCGCGCAGTTCGACAGTAGCCAAATCCGAACCGAAGATCATCGACACGTCGAGTGAATCTCCATCAAGATCGCTGTCATTCGACAGCACGTCCCGGATCAGGATGCTTTCGCCGGTTCTGACCTCAAACGGACCCTCGTCCCGCACCGTTGGGGCTGTGTTTCCCGGGGGCGTGTAATCCGCAACGCTTGCCAGTTCAGCCAGAAAGATCTCTCCGCGGAACTGATCGTCTATGACATCCGCCACTCTGTCGCCGCTGTAAACCTGAATGCCACCAATCACAATCGGCTCTTCATTGGGCCCAAGCCCAGTCCAACCGGTCACCCTGCCCACAACTGCGCCGTCGAGGCTCAGGGACACGTTGCCATCTTTCCATGCGATCAGGACATCCGCCACTGCGCCAGCGTCAACGCGCCCACCTTTTATCTCGAGGCTGCCCGTTTTGGTCTGTACCCGCAGAAAAAGCTCACCGGAGCGAAGCTCGAGCGTCAGGTGCCCGCCATCGTCCAAACCACTCGAATCCTTCGAGACAAGGCCCTGTTTCCCTGAGACGTCATCGGTCCGGAACCTTAGCGCGAGGGTGCCCTCGTCCAGCGCAAAGGCCTCCTGATGCGGCACCACGACCGCATTGTTGCCGTTGAATTCCGCCGGTCTTTCCAACAGCTCGGTCACGATGGTCGGCTTGGGCACCTCGATGACGTTCATGGTCACACTGGCGGTTGAAACCCCGCCATTGCGGTCACTTATCGTGTAGGTGAACGTGTCGGTGCCGATGAAACCCCTGTCCGCCGTATAGGTAACCGCGCCCGAAGTGTCGAAGGAGGTGTCGCCGTTCTGGGCTGGGCCGACACTGAGGATCCGCAGGTCGTTACCGTCCGGATCGCTATCATTGTCCAACAAGTCCCGGATAATCACGCCCTGACCGGTCTTGACGGTGTAGGGACCGTCATCCTCGGCTTCGGGTGCCCTGTTGTCGAAAGGATCCGGGGCCGACAGATCAATGAGTTCGGCGAGAGTTATCTCACCCCGAAACTGATCCTGAATGACATCGGCGACCCCGTCGCCGCTTCTGACCTGACTGCCGCCGATCACAATTGGCTCACGGTTGGGTTCCAGCCCAGTCCAGGTGCTCGTGCGGCCCAGTCTTTCCCCGTTCAGGCTTAACGAGATCAGGCCGTCTTCCCAAGTGACACTGACATCGGCAACCTCGCCGGATCTGATCGTGCCCCCACTTATTTCAAGACTTTCCGTCTGCGTTTGCACGCGCAGGATCAACCTGCCTTGGTCGATGGTCAGCGTCATGTGCCCGCCATCGTCAAAGCCGCTTGAGTCCTTGGAGAACAGCCCCTGCCGGTCGTCAACATCGTCTGCACGGAAGCTAAGGTTCAGGACACCGTTCTCAATTCCAAAGCCATCCTGGTGTGCCAGCACAACCGCATTGGTGCCGTCAAATTCCACCGGTTCCTGCAGCAGATCAAATGTCCGGGTCGGAACGGTCGGCTCGGTCACATTCAGAAACACGCGCGCGCGATCGATACCACCGTTCCCGTCGCTGACCGTGTAGGTGAAAGAGTCCGACCCAGTATAGCCAGCAAACGCACGATAGGTGATCGTGTTGTCCGGGTTCAATTCCGCAAACCCGGCTTGGGGCAAATCGATGCTGATAATGCTCAGTTCATCCCCATCCGGATCCACATCGTTGTCGAGCAGATTGCGCAGGACGAGGGTCTGGCCCGCTTCCAGCGTATAGCCGGAATCGCTGCCAGCCTCGGGCGCTCTGTTGGTGGAAAAATCATGGTCAGGGTCTTCGGCAAGTTCGGCGACGACTATCTCGCCCTTGAACCGCTCGACAATGTTGTCGGCAACCCCGTCACGGCTGCGCACCTGGCTACCACCGATCACGATGGGTTCGCTATTGGCCGCAAGCCCTGACCATCCGTCGACGCTCCCAACCTCCGTGCCGTTCAAGTACATCGAAAGTCGACCCTCTTTCCAGCTGACCCGAACATCGGTGAGTTCACCTGCGTTGACCTTGCCGCCCGTGATATCGAAGCTCTGCGTTTGTGTTTGTGCCCGCAGGTGCAAAGTGCCCTCGACAATCCGCAGTGTCAGATGCCCGCCATCATCAAAGCCCTCTGAGTCTTTCGAGAACAGAGCCTGCGCGCCCGAGACGCTGTCGGCGCTGAACCGCATCGCAAGCGCACCCTCGGCCAGCGCATAATCTTCGTTGTGGGGCCGCACGACCACCCTGCCGCGGTCCCCGCCCGGCAGTTCGGTGACCCCGTCAATCAGGTCAAACACTCGGTTCGGGTCCGCCTGAAAAAAGCGATCACTCTCAAAGCCTGCAAGCCGGTTTGTCAGAGGTGCCGAGGTCAGGTACGTAAATTCAGTCATTATGTGCTCCATGAAGCAGGTATAGGTCAGAGATCTGTCGTTCGCTTCCCGGCAAGGCACAGAGATGATGGATCAGCGGGTGTTGGATTGGCCACGTGAATGGGTGCAGCCTGTCGCAATCGCGCAGTTCTGCAGACCATTCGGACCGGCACTTTTTGACCGCATGTCGCCAATTGAAGAAACCATCGATGTTCTCACCCAGAGGTTGCAGGGCGAAAATGACGCTCAGACATAGCGGGAGAAAGGCCTTGTGAACGAAACGCCCACAAAAATACATGAATAGGGATCGGTTCACGCATGCGAACGTTTCCGCAGATGCACCAGAAGACGAACAGGGACTCTCTTGCACCTTTTCCGAAGGCAGCGCGGGCACTAGGCGGCCTGCGGCGCTAGTGTACATATTGCCTTTGGGTGGTTTAGGCGCGCTTCCTTCCACCACTGATCGATTGCACCTTGCCTCACAAACCAAACGACCGGGCCACTATCCGGTACCGCTTGAAGTTGGCCCGGGTTGAAAGTTGGCGCTGGATGTTGGAGGTGACCGTTCGGTCTGCCCGCTCTGGTGCGGTCCAAGCGCTGCTTGTTACGCTGGGGATGCAGCGTAACGCCATGGCATGAGTTCGTTTATGCGGGTGATCTTGTGGTCAGCGGTTTGCGCGAGGAGCCAAGTGAGCCAGGCTTGCGGATCGACTTTGTTGAGCTTTGCGGTTTGAATTCAGAGTACAGGCGATCGCGGCAGCTTTCCTGCCACCTTCAGAACCGACAAACAAGTAGATGAGATGACCGTTTTCCGTTGCACCCAGTTTGAAGTGCAGACTGGCTGGGGAAAGGAGAATGGTCATGACAAAGATCTCAGCATTTGTTGGAATGGCTGTCCATAAGGACACCATCGCGATCGCGGTAGCGGATGAAA